>DUUU01000342.1 GCA_012841485.1 Armatimonadota bacterium | reverse complement strand
TGATCCCGTTTTCGGTGTGGGGGAACAACGACCTATGGAACCTGCTCCCGAGTGTCGCCCGAGTAAACCTCGCCAAGAAGGATGCACTCCCCTCGCTGGCGCTGATCCAGAGGCGGTCGGAATGTATCATCGGCTACTGGCGGGAGTATCAGGCGCTACTACCGGGTCGGTTCGATTTCCAGATTAGCCGAGCGTTGGGATGTAACCCACAGAATAGAGATTGGGAGCATCGCGCCCTGGCCGGACTGCGGGAAACCATGCAGAAGTTAGCGGCGACGCGGGGCTTGGCGATGTGGGAGCCGTAAGGCCACCGGGAGCTGCGTGGGCAGCCGGTACCTGGTTGTCACAGATGGGATAGAGAGACAGTCTGCGCCTGCCTCGATTTCGTGGATAGTATGCTACACAACTTTCACCATATGCTCTTATACTCTTCTGGGGCTTGGTAGCCGAGCGCGGAGTGCAGCCGCTGCCGGTTACACCAGACCTCGACTGAGGCGAGGATCTCCCCCCTATCTCCTTTCAGAGTGTGCAAGACCCGGTTGTTGGTCAACTCGGTCTTGAGCATGTGGAAGAATGATTCCATCGCGGCGTTGTCACAGCAGTCGCCCTTCGGACTCCTGGATGAGAGCATCCTATGCTCTTTGAGCAGCTGTTGGTCGTGAAGCTGCCCCGAATCAGTGGATAGCGTCAGCATTTATGGGCAAGTTTGGCGCAGCCACCAGGCCGGGCATGGTGCAATCACTGCCGCCAGCGCAGGCTGCACAGCGTTGATCGCTTTGCGGGCTACGGGCGCTAGGACCCGAGCGCATTCCAGGGGCCTGCCAGGCGCCCGAACATTTCGTGCCATGCTTCCTGACACTATCCTGCTGCAGGATGTGGCGTTCTCTCCACCGAAAAGGGAGAAACCACACTCGCTCATCGGGGGGCTTCATCATGAAGGTTACCAAAGACCAAATCGCCCGCGATCTGCGCGCGCTCGGATTGGAAAACGGCGATGTTGTCTTGATGCATAGCGCGCTCTCCGCGCTTGGCGAAGTCGAAGGCGGCGCCGACACCGTGATCGATGCTCTGCTGGCCGTGATCGGGAAGGAAGGCACACTCGCTATGCCCACGATGTCCTCGGGCGTCTTCCGCCGCGAGAGCACGCCTTCCAACGTCGGCCGGATCACCGAGGTCTTCCGGCAGCGCCCAGGGGTGTTGCGCAGTTTGCACCCCACGCACTCCGTGGCCGCCATCGGGCCGCGGGCCTCCTTCCTCCTCAAGGATCATGAACTCTCGCCGACGGCCGTAGGCCCCGAGACGCCCTTCGGACGTCTGGTGGAACTACGTGGCAAGGTGCTTCTGCTGGGCGTCGACCAGGACCGCAACACCCTGCTCCACGGCGCCGAAGAGGCGGTGAACGCGCCCTACCTCTCGGAGCACTACGCCACCTACATCGATGATGCCGGCAAGGAGGTCACCCTTCGCCTGGAGCGCTACCCCGGGCCGCACCGCGACTTCATCGGCCTCGAGCCCCGATTCCGCCGAGCAGGCTGGTTGCGGGTCGGCAAAGTGGGGCAGGCCACGGCCCGGCTGATGCCGGCACGCGAAGTGTTCGAAGAGACGGTCGCCGCTTTGCGCGAGGACCCGGCGGCGGTCCTCTGCGATAACCCCGCGTGCGATGATTGCCAGATGCAGCGAGGTAAGATCAAGGCGGCCCGCCTACAACAAGAGGAGTTCACGCTCGCGGCCGTCCTGGATGACCCGGCAGCCAAGCTCGCGGACGTTGCGCGGAGCCTGCGCGCCCAGGGGATCCGACACGTGGAGATCGGCGACACCCTGGGCGATCACCTCTTGCGACGCCGCCTGGCCGAGATCCAGCGTTTTGGCGACAATCTGCGCGATGAGGGGCTGGTCGTCTCAGCATTTGGCGCCGGCCTGGGCCGCGTGACTCCCGGAGAAGACCAGGAGTTCCATTACCGGCGGTTCGAGAAAAGCCTGGATCTGCTCCCGCGCCTCGGAACGCAGCGCCTGCGCATGGCGGCCCTCCTGGCGGGCGACGACCGGCAATCGGCCACGCCCGGGGTGGTGGCGCTGCTGCAGGCGGCCGCTCGCGCGGCGAGCGAGCGCAACGCGGTTCTGGTGGTGGAGAACGAGCCGGGCACGTTCTGCGACACAGCGCGGCACACCGAGGAGATCCTGACGGCCGCGGGCTCTCCCGCAGTGCGCGTGGCCTTCAACCCCGCCCATTTTGCGGCCGTGGGTGATAAGCCGTTCCTGCGCGTCTACTATAGGGGCCGCATCAAGCGCTGGATGGACCAACTCTACATCTGCGACGGCCTGTGGGACGGTACGCCCACGCTTCCCGGACGCGGAAATGGCGAGGTGAAGGAACTGATCTCCATCCTGCGCTGTCGTGGTTTTAGGGGCTTCTTCACGCTCTGTCCGACGACGCGAGGATGCTTCGATCCGGAACGCTTGCGGGAAGAAGCGGAGCGTTTTTGGTTCTTGCTAGACCATTGTTGATGGCTTGCTCCAGGGGAAGTCGGTAAGACAGGGATGATACAGCGTGAGCGGCGCGTGGATCTATGGCTTCCTGCGTGCGCACTTGGCCTCGCCGGGCTCGGGCTCGTCGCCATCTATAGCGCCACGCGCATGGATGGCAGCGACCATTGCTGGAGGCAGGGCCAGTGGCTGCTCCTGGGCACTGGTTTCGCGGCCATCGTCTCCCGGGTGGACTACCGGGGGATGGTGCGCCTCAGTCGCTTGCTCTACGTTCTGAACCTGGTGCTGCTAGCAGCCGTGCTGCTCACCGGCTCGTCGGCCATGGGGGCCCAACGCTGGATCGCCCTGCCCGGCGGGTTCAAGCTCCAGCCCTCCGAGATCGCCAAGCTCGTGGTGATCATCACGCTCTCCACCTATTGCACGAACCACCGGCACTCGCTGCGCGATTTCTGGGGCCTCTGCAAGAGCTTCCTCTTCATCCTGCCCCCGATGGCGCTGATCATGAAACAGCCGGACCTGGGCACGTCGCTCGTTCTGATCGCCGTGTGGTTCGGCATTCTCTGGGTGGCGGGCGCGCGCGCCCTCCACCTGGCGATTGTTGCCCTCTCCGGCGTGGTGGCGTTCGGCGCTCTGTGGCATGTCGGGCTCATCAAGGATTACCAGAAGCAACGCCTGATCTCGTTCCTGGACCCCTCCGCCGATCCGCGCGGCTCCGGGTGGCATACCATCCAATCGAAGATCGCCATCGGATCCGGGGGGCTGACCGGCAAGGGCCTGCTGCGTGGCTCGCAGAGCCAGGGTGGGTTCATCCCAGAGCAGCATACGGATTTCATCAACACCGTGATCGGCGAGGAGCTGGGCTTCATCGGCTCTTCTGTTCTCTTGCTCCTGTTCTTCTGTCTGATCTACCGTGGATTGCGCGTGGCGTGGAACTGCGACGACCCGAATGGCCGCCTGATCGCCGTCGGGATCATCGCGATGTTCACCTTCCACGTCTTCGTGAACATTGGCATGACGGTCCATATCATGCCTGTCACTGGCGTGCCGCTCCCCTTCCTCTCCTACGGCGGGAGCAGCATGATCCTGAACCTCGCGTGCGTCGCGGTCCTGGTCAACATCGAGCGGCACCGCGAGGATCTGCGTTTCTGAGGAGGCACCACATGCTAGAGACGAGACCCACCCCGGGTGACACGAGCTGGTTTGTCCGGGATCGCTTTGGCCTGTTCATCCATTGGGGCATCTATGCCCTCCCCGCGCGCCACGAGTGGATCAAGCAGCGCGAGCAGATCCCGGATGAGGTCTACGACACCTACTTCCGCCACTTCGACCCCGACCTCTACGACCCGAACGCCTGGGCGCAAGCCGCGGCCGATGCCGGCATGAAGTACTTCGTGGTCACCACCAAGCACCATGATGGCTTCTGTCTCTGGGATTCGGCGCTCACCGACTACAAGGCGCCGAACACCCCCTACGGGAAAGACGTCCTTCGCCCGATGGTGGAGGCGTTCCGCGCCCGGGGCCTCCGCGTCGGCTTCTACCACTCGCTCATCGACTGGCACCATCCGGAGTTCGTCATTGACGACCTCCACTCGATGCGCAACCACCCCGAGCGCGCCAAGCTGAACGAGAAGCGCGATCAATCCAAGTATGTCGCCTACCTCCATGGTCAGGTGCGCGAGCTGCTCACCCAGTGTGGCAAGGTAGACATCCTGTGGTTCGACTTCTCCTATCCCGCGGGCGGCAACCGTCCGCAGGCGTGGGTGGGCAAAGGCCGCGATGACTGGCAGAGCGAGAAGCTGCTGAAGATGGTCCGCGAGCTGCAACCCCATATCCTCCTCAATGACCGCCTCGATCTCCCGGAGGGCTGGGATATCAAGACGCCCGAGCAGTATCAGCCGCGCGAGTGGCTGCGGGTAGAGGGCCAGCCGGTGGTCTGGGAGGCGTGTCAGACCTTCTCCGGCTCCTGGGGCTACCACCGCGACGAGGCTTCCTGGAAGAGCGTGGATCAGCTCGTCCAGATGCTCGTCGACACCGTCAGCAAGGGCGGGAACCTGCTGCTCAACGTCGGGCCGACCGGGCGCGGCGAGTTCGATGAGCGCGCGCTCTCGCGCCTGGCCGGGATCGGCGAGTGGATGAAGCGGCACAGCCGCTCGATCTACGGATGCACGCAGGCGCCAGACGAGTTTAAGGCGCCCCAGGATTGCCGGCTCACCTACAACCCGGAGAAGAAGCGGCTCTACGTCCACGTCTTCGCCTGGCCGTTCAAGCACCTCCACCTGGACGGCTTCGCCGGCAAGGTGGAGTACGCCCAGCTCCTGAACGACGCCTCCGAGGTGAAGATGACCGTCCCGCCGCACCAGACACCGGGCGCCGAGGGCCGGAACACGCTGACGCTGGAGCTCCCGGTACAGAAGCCGAACGTCACTGTGCCGGTGATCGAGCTGTTCCTGAAGTAGGGGGCTGCCCACTTCCATGCGCGGCGCGGGACCTATGGTCCCGCGCCGCGTGCGTTCTCCGCGCCTTCTCTCACCGGGAGGATCCACGGCCGGGCCTATCGAAACACCATCGCAACCCGGATCCCCATCTGCCGCGAGGGGATGCCCAACGCTATCGGAGAGACGACACCCTGGCAACACCGCGCCCCGCGGGCGCAAGGTGCGTTTCGCCAGGTAGACCGCCGCTCCGGGAGGGACTCATGGCACGCTCGCGCTTGTATCTCTTCTGCCTGGCGCTGCTGGCAACCGCCATCCCGGGCAGGCACCTGGCGGCAGCCGATGCGCCGGAACCGGTGGTGATCGAGGATTTCGAGACCGGCACGAGCCGCTGGTACGCCGTTCAGGGCGAAATCCCGGAAGGCGTGAAGGCGTTCGTCACGCTCACGCCTGCCGTGGAAGCAAAACGGGGCGAGGGCGCCGGCCGGCTCCGCTTCGCTGCCGGGCCCAACACCTGGGGGCACGTGCAGATGGGCATTGTTCCCGCCGAGTGGACGGCCATCGGCCCAGATCGGGTTCGCCTCTGGGTGAAAGGCGATGGCTCCGGCGAGGCGCTCAACCTGATGTTCGGGAACTACGAGCGCAAGCCACCCCTCTCCTTCCGCTATCGGATCCCTCTCGACTTCACCGGCTGGCGCCAGGTGACGATCCCTTTGCGCGACTTCGTTCCCGAGGGCCTGCCGGGCGCCCTGCGCGAGATGGTCCTCATCCAGCTCAACGCCTCTGGCACCACGCGCCCCATCGACATCCTCGTCGACGAGATCGAGCTCCTGCCCGCCGAGAGAACCGAAGCCGCCGGCACCCGCCAAGATCTCGACCTGCTGGCCCGCGGCGGATGGGACACGCCCGCACCCGAGGGCGCCGTGCCCGTGGACCCCTTTGCTGGCGTGCCCGACGGCACCGTGCTCCCCCGCTACCTGCACGGCGTGCGCAACCACAGGGAGCTCCACAACCCGGTTGAGTTCGCCGTGGAGTACGCGGAACCAGGCAGCTTCGCCGTGCAGGTGGGCAACACCTCCGGTTGGGGCGGCTCGCGCCTGATCATCCTCATCGATGGCCAGGAGGCGCTGCGCCGCGACTTCCCAGGCGAGACGCAAGCGGCGATCAAAAGCAACCAGGGGTGGTACTCCGTGCCCGTCCCCGCGGGCAAGCACCGGATCCGCGTGGATAACGACGGCGCGGACTGGTGCATGATCGAATCGTACCACTTCGGCAACTACGCCGGTGTCGAGGCACGCGTCCGCCGGGAGGATGGCGCCCTGGTCGTGCGTTTCTCGCGCCCGGAGGAGGCTGCAGGCATCACTATCGAGGCGCGCGTCGCCGGATGGCCTCTCCCTCTTCAGGCGGAGGCACCGGGCATGTTGGTCGCGCGCCCACCATCCGGCTTCCCCACAGGGATCTATCCGGTTCGCGTCACCGGACGCCGGGATGGGAAGCTCCTCTTCACGCGCGACGTGAAGATGCGCCTGCGCGCGCCCCGGGTGCGCATGGCCCGAGTTGCCTTCCCTACTGGCGAGCCGGTGGAGTTCCGAGTGAGCTACTGTAACTCCGCCGACGTGCCCGTGCCCGGACACCGGTTGAGGGTGCGCGTTGGCGAGCGCGCCCTGGCGCTTGAGGACCTCGGCGACGGCCTCTATGGCGCCTCATTGGGCCGGCTGCCGGCCGGGATCTACACCGCGCGCGTCTGGGTGGACGGCGCCGGGCTGTTTCCGGTCAAGTTCGTGGTTTACGACCCCGCCGCCCGGCCCTGGGAGCGCGAGGGGATCATCCGCCTGGATACCCGAGGGCAGTTTCGCACTAAGGAGGGCAGGCCGTTCATCCCCTGGGGCTTTGCGACCAACGGAATTTACCTGCCCGACCCGGAGGTGATCCAGCGCCCGTCCGGCCCCGTCGGCTGGTGCCGCGCGGACGAGGACGCAATCCGCGAATGGATCGCTCTCCTGCGCGCCTACGGCGTGAACTGCGTCCGTTTTGGCGTGAACGTAGGCACGGCGAGCCTCGGAGGCGACCAGGGAGGGCACGCCGACCCGTTCATCCTTGAGGGCCTCCGGCGCTACCTCGACCTGATCGGCCCCTTGGGCGTGCGCGCGATTCCGGTGATGTGGTGGGGGCACTACCGCAACTTCGGCTTCCAGGGCATCCCCGCCTACGACGCGCTGATCAAGGAGCAGGCCGACTGGTTCACCAACCCCCGGGCGCTGGAACTCCAGAAGCAGTATGTGCGCGAAGTGGTCACGGCGTTCAAGGACGACCCGCGCATCCTGGCGTGGGAGGTGATGAACGAAACCTACCGCGCCGGCGGCGACCTCCAGGCTTCAGTACGTTGGACAAACGCGATCCTCGACACCATCCGGGAGGTCGACCCGAACCACCTGACGACGACGAGCGCCGCCGAGGCGACGCCCGGACCCCAGATCGAATGGATGCGCGGCACTCCGCGGCTCGACTTCTTCAACTGGCACGCCTACCCCACCTACACGGACTACCATTCGTGGCGGAGCACGGCGGGGCAAGACGCGCCGCGCGAGATCGGCGTCTATGCCGCCACGATTGCCCTCGCCCAACGCCTGGGCGGCAAGCCGAGCATCCTGGGCGAGACCGGGAACGACCGCCTGCGGGAAGTCTCGTACCCCGAGTACCGCGCCCTGGTCACGCGCGATTGCCTCTGGCTCGCCTTCCTGTGCGGCTCGCCGGGCGGCATCGCGTGGGATGCCATCGCCGATCCCCGCGAGTTCGAGGTGATCTCGCGCCTGGCTGGTCAGATCGATTGGGCCACCTTCCGGGAGGCGCCCCCGCCGGTGGCCGTGCGCGTCTCGGACCCCGTGAAGGAGCTGGGGGCGCTGGCGCGCTATAGCGCCTGGTCGCTGCGCACCGGGGTTCCGATCCGTTTCCTCGGCGCCGGCGAGGCCTCGGCCCCCGGGCAGGTGGTCGTCACGTGCCCCTTCACCGAGCCCAAGGTGCCGGCCTCGGCCGCGCCGCTGCGCGCCTCGCCCGGCTACGAGTGCAAAGTGCTCACGTCCGAGGATGGCCGCGTTCTCCTCGGCTACGCGCGCAACGCCGGCGAGATGCTGCCGCAAAACGCGCGCACGCGGGTTCCGCGCGACCTGCGCCTGACGCTGGAGCTTCGCCGCCCGGCGGCGGTGGAGATTTGGGATCTCGACACACGTGAGCGCGTGTGGCAAGGCCAGGGGAGATCGCGCGTCGAGTGGACCCAGAAGAAGACCGACCACGACTACGCGGTGCTCGCCCGGTCATAACCCTGGAAGCGCGCGCCTCATCCTTCCAGGAGCAACTCGATTAGCCGGTAGCCTTCTTCGTAGCGCAGAGGCGACTCTTCGATGGCGCTCTCATCGAAAGCGGCGCGCACCTGGCGCCGGACGCCACTGCTCGCGTAGAGGACGAACGGCACCGGGTCGCGCGTGGGCACGCGCGTCTCCACCGGGAAGACGATGTCCGGCACGACCATCACCCGGTAGTCATCCAGCGTCTTGAGGCTCTTCACCAGCGGGGCCAGGAGACGCTCATCGAGGCGCTGGAGGGCATCGACCTTCTCCTCCGCGTCGCCCCGCGCGGACGCCACTCCCGGCGCGCACACGTGGACCAGCGCGAACTCCACTTCGTGCAGCGCGGCAATCGCGGCACATGCTTTCGCGGCGTAGTCCGTGTCGATTCGCCCCGTCGCCCCTGGCACCTCGGGCGCGCGCAATCCGGCCAGGTTTGCCAGGCCCCGCCAGTAGGCCGACGGCGAGATCACCGCGCCGGAAACACCCCGCGCTGCCGCGAAGGAGGGGAGCGAGGGTCTGCGCCCACCTCCCCACGGCCAGATCATATTCGCCGGTGGCTTCCCCTCGTCACGAAGACGAGCGTTGATCTCGTGGCCATCCAGCACCTCCAGCGAATCGTAGATCAGGCCGCGCAGCATCGACTCGCCATCCCCCTCGGGCATCACCTCCGCCAGCGGCTTCCCCGCCGCCTCAATTGGCGCGAGCGTGCGCACATCCAGGGGGCCGCCGCTCCAGACCAGGGCGTGCCGGCGCCCGCGCCCCGGATAGAACGCCAGGTTCAGCATCCTCAGCCGCTGAGATACATGCGCGAAGAGCGCCTCCGCATCCCGGCCCGTGAGGCCACCCGCGGTGGGATTGGTGATCGTCTCGCCGTCGGAGGAGACGAGGTCAACCCGGAACGCCACATCGCCCCGCTCCAGCGAGACGCCGCGCCCGGCGGCATCCAGCGGCCCCGGCCCGGTGTAGTAGCGCGCGGGGGAGTAACCCAGGAGGGCCATCGCCGCGGCCTCGGGCGCAATCGCCACATCCTCCGGTATCAGGTCCGCGCTTCCCACCAAACCCTCTCGCGCGAAAAGATCCAGCACGGGCAGGCGCGCCGCCTGCAGGGGCGTCTTCCCATACAGCGCCCCCACGGGACGATCCCCGCTGCCTCCCGCCACCACCATCACATACTTCATCTCGAGCTCTTTCCTACCCCAACAACTCCCATCCGGCACAAGGCGTTGGCTGGCGCGCAAGCCGAGAAGGAATCCGCCCGCGCCTATCGAACAATCTTACTGCATGCGCCCAATGGCGTGCTCTATCAGCGCGCTGGTGGGCGCCTGTGCCCTCTCCCCCGCATTCCATCGCGGGAGTGAAGAGGCGCGCCTGCGCCAGCCGTGGCAACACTTGCCCGGCAGGGCACGGTCGATCCTCTAAGCAGCGTTTTTGGCACCGGGTTCCCGTGGGTTCGCCCTTGGTCTGCCCGTCCCGACCCGCCGTGTCGCGGGAAGGCGGCGCGCCGGGCACGCGCCGTGGAACCCCGGTGGACACGAACGGAATCAACCAGGCACGCGGCCGCCCAATCCGGATCATCGCCGGATGGAAGCGCACCCGACGCGAGATCGCGTGCCTGATCCCATGGAATCCGGAGAAGCCTTGATGACCCGACTCCTGGCCGCATGCGGCCTGTTCTCTGTGGTGCTTACTGCTTCGTTCGCCTGTGCGCGCATTGGCCCGGCCACCGCCGATCCGTTCCCCACGCGGATAGAGACCCGCGTGGCTCCCGTCTCCGAGGCCTCGGTGCCCCCCCTGGGGGCCAGCTTCCGCACCACGGCCGGCAAACACCCGCGGTTCTTCCTGGAGGGCGATGGCTGGGTGCCGTATGCCCTGGGCGCCGGCCTCCTCCTGGCGACCGATACGGTCACGCTACCTTTCCTACAGAAACTCTTGGGCGGGAGCACCACGCGCGACGTATCGCACTCGATCAGCTACCTGGGAACCCCAACGGTGTATATGGGCACTCCCCTCGCCCTCTATGCCTTCGGCGGAGCGCATGAGAAGCGTGCCGCGACGAAGATGGCGAACGCCTTGATCACCTCCGGCATCCTCACGCAGCTGGTGAAGATGGCGACCGGCCGGCGCCGGCCGAACCAATCGAATGGCATCGGCCACTTCGAGGGCCCTGGATCCGACTTCGAGTCGTTCCCCTCGGGGCACACCTCGGCGGCTTTCGCCATGGCGACCGTTCTTGGGTCGGAGTATCCACGCTACAAGGTGCCCCTCTTCGCGCTCGCTACGGCGGTCGCCGCGTCGCGCGTCTTCCAAAACAAGCACTTCCCCTCCGACGTGGTCGTCGGCGCGGGGATTGGCCTCCTGGCCGGGAATCAGGCGGTGCGCGGCGGCCCGAACCTGTTGGGATTCCGCTTCTAGCGGCGCGGCGAAACCCGGCGAGGCATCTGCCAGGGAAGCGGGGGCCTCGCCGGGGCCGTTCCCGGCAATCCACTGGGTCTAGGGTGCGTCTGGGTTCTCTTTCGCGGCCAGGTTTCGCTCTGCCTCGGAGAGGCGCGCGTAGATCGGAACGAGCGCCAGGGGGTCGTCACGCTCGCCACGCTCCAGCCGGGCCAGCGCGAGGTAGGCGAGCACCACGGGATCCGGAAAGTCGTGCCCGGGAGCGTAGCAGAACCGGTCGCCCAGGGCCTGGCGCAGCACGTTCTGGTAGCGCGCGACGCCCGTGCCGCAGAGGAGCACCAGCTCGCCATAGCTGGCCAGGCGCGTAGCCAGGGCTGCCGCGGGAAGCGCCGCCGGGGCCATCAGCTCCTCCGGCTCCAGCCCGGTGGCGCGGTAGATGCCGGCATACACCTCCTGCTTGCGCGCGTCGATGCAGGGGCAGATGAGCGCGCCGGGGCAAGGGGCGCAACCGGCGGCCATCACCGCGAGCGTACTGATCCCGGCGATGGGCAGCGCGTTGACCTGGGCGAGCGTCTTCATCGTCGTCACGCCGATGCGTACTCCCGTGAAGGAGCCGGGGCCCAAGCCAGCGCCCAGGGCATCGATCTCGGAGAGGGCCACTCCCGAATCCTGAAGCAGCCACTGGAGCGATGGCAGCAGGCGCCGCGAGAGATCCATGCGGTGCAAGAACCGGTGGGAGAAGCGCACCTGCCCCCCCTCCAGCAAGGCAATCCCAGCCACCTCCGTGCTTGTATCCACGGCCAGAACCTTCACGCGATCTCCCTCGCTCCCCACTTCGTCCTCAAGACACTCTCCAATTCTCTCGCGCGTTCGCCATGCGCCTGGATGCTCACCAGGCGCGCGTCACCAGCATGCGCCAACATCAGGGTGAGGCGTTCGTCCGGCAGGGCTTCCGAGACGCGCTCGCCCCACTCGATCACGACGACGCCCCCGGCGCGCAGGTAGTCATCGAAGCCCAGGTCCCACAGCTCCTCAGAGGAGTCGAGACGGTAGGCATCCATGTGGAAAAGCGGCACCTTGCCGGGGTGCTCGTGGACGAGAGTGAAAGTGGGGCTCGCGACCGTCCCAGACGTGCCCATGCCGGCGGCAATCCCTTGGGTCAGCGTCGTCTTCCCCGCGCCCAGGTCGCCCCGCAGGCAGATTGTGTCGCCCGGACGCAGCTCCTCGCCAAGGAGCCGGCCCAGCTCGCGCATCTCCTCCGGGGTCGCCACGCGTATCACGCCCTCCTCAATCACTCTCCTGCCCTCCTCGGGGCCAGGCTGGCGACGCGCCCGCCAAGATAAGGGGCGGTTCGCCAGCCAAAGCCCTCCTCTGAAACCACCTCACGCCGGGCGCAGCTCCGCGAGCAGGCGGATCGCCGTCTCGGCCATGCGCGGGCCCGCGGCGGGCTCCAGCTTGCTGGAACGCGCCAGCCACGTTTCATAGCCGCCTTCTTCGAACGCCGCCAGCGTCGGGATGTAGCCGGTGTAGTCATTCGCCAGCTCGATCACCATCGTGGTTTCAAACCCGGACGCCGCCTTGATGTCGAGCCCGAACTGGCAGAAGACCTCCCCCGAGAGCGCCGCGATCCCCAGGTCGCCAACGCGCAGCGCCTGGACCGGCGTCCGGACTTCGGGCGCCTCCTGCGTCAGGATGAGTGCCTCGCGCAGGTAGAGCTCGTCGCGATCCATCTCTGGCACCGGCTTGGAGGGCATCGCGCGCGCCTTCGCCAGGGTCTCGGCATCGGGTTGGCGCACCGCGGCGGTCACATCCTCCAGGCGGCAATCCAGCGTCACTTCCTGGCGGAAGGAGCCGCGTTGCCACACCTTCATCACCTCGGCGGCAAGCAGATTGGCCGCGCGGTCGGCACGCTCCCAGCGGTGCGCCGGGGTTGGCGCCGGGCCACGATAGTTGCAGTTGTTGACGTCGCCGCAACAGCCGTTGCCCAGCAGGACCACGAACGATTCTCCGCGCATGCGCTGCAGCGCCTTTCCGAAGCGCGCGAAGTAGTCGGCCGAGATGCTCGTGCCAGGCGCACCGCCCACGTAGTGGAGGGCATAGTTTGCCAGCACGGCGATGGGCCGGCCCTCGGGTGTCTCTACGAAGAGCGCGCCCACTTCGGGGTCGGTCGGCCCGACCGGCTCGACCAGATCGGGGTGCTGGTAGCCGGGATTCATGCGCACGCTCCCATCCTTCATCCGGAAGCGGCGGTTGAAGACGAGACCCGGCTCGCATCCGGCGCCCCAGGCCACCCGGGCCGGGGCGAGGCGCCTGCACGCGCGCTCCACCGCGTCGGCGATCCGGGGCACGGCAAAATCCACATACCCAGGCACCTCATCCGTGCCCAGCAGGCCGCACGTGGCCGGACCCGAGTGGGTGTGCGTGCAGGAGATCATCACCGCCTCCGGCGCGATCCCACAGCGCTCGGCGATCCGCGCCTTCGCGGCATCGACGCCCGCGCGCGGCAGGCAGATCAGGTCGCACACCACCAGGGCCAGACGCATCTCGGCGCTATCGAGGACCAGCGCGCGGGCATGCAGATCATCCTCAACGTCATCGGCATAGCGCGGATGGAACGAGCCGCTCAGGGCGCTCCCCAGGGCCGGCGTGATATTGCTCAGGGATGCTCCCGCACGAAGGGTTTTTTCAGGCATCAGATGCTCCTTCATCTATCAACGCAAACGGCGAGAACCCGCTGAGGGATGCCGGGCGCGCCGAGGCGCCGACAGCCGCTCCCCTGCTCCATCGCCACGGCATTCGAGCCTCTCCGTTGCTCACGGTTCCAAAATCACCTTCGCGGTCTCGCCCCTGACGAACGCGGCGTAGGCCGCCTGCGCCTCCGTCAGGGGATAGCGGGCGGTGATCAACTTCTCTACGGCGAGGCCGCGGCGCACCAGATCGAGCATCTCCGGATACTCGCAGATGTGGTAGAACCAGCTTCCGAAGAGGGTGATGTCGCGCCGGATCAGGTCGGTGCCCACGTGCAGGCTCACCTCGGCGTTCTCGCCGTTGCACGCCACGGTTCCCGCCTTGCCCACGATCTTCAGCGCCAGGGCGAAGCCATCGGGACGACCGCTGGCCTCGATCACGGCATCCGCCAGGCGCCCGCTCGTCAGGTCGCGCAGGCTCTCTACCGGGTCGGCGCCACTCACGTTCACCGTTTCGGCCGCGCCCAGGTCGCGCGCCATGCGAAGGCGATCCGGAACGCGGTCCAGGGCAATCACGCGCGCGCCCAAGAACGCCTGCACCATCACGCTGCCCAATCCGATGGGGCCACAGCCGATCACGGCGACGGTATCGCCTCCGCGAGTTGGCAACCGCCGGCTGGTGTGGTAGGGCACGCCCAACCCATCACCCGCGAGAAGCGCGCCCGCCGCGAAGGAGAGATCCTCCGGGAGGGGCACGCATGCGTGGTCCGGCACCGCCATCAGTTCGGCATGCGCGCCCGGGCAGAAGCGCTTCTGGTCACAGAAGGTGAACACGCCGCGAAGGCACCAATCGCAGGTGCCGCAGCCCCACACCGCGTGGATGCCCACCCGATCGCCCTTGCGCCACCGGCGTGAACGCGACGCATCCACGATGATGCCCGCGGGCTCGTGGCCCGGGTTAGACTCCAGCGCCTGCTCGCCGCGGTAGGCGTGCAGCTCACTGCCGCACAGTGCCGAGGCACGGATTCTGACCACCACCTGCCCCTCCTGGGGCTCGGGGTTCGGATACTCCCGGACGGACACCCGCTCCCGCCCGAGGAACTTCACTGCCCGCATCGCCTCTCTCCTCGCTCCCTGGCGCGCCTTCCCGGGGAACCGCGCCATTCGGGAGTTCGTGAGAGGAGAAGCCTCTCCCTTCCCCTGAAAGCGGGCATCTCGCTATCCGCAGATGACGCAGATGGACACAGGTAAATGGGAGCATCCCCAAGGCCCGCGTCCGTCCTGTCCATCCGTGGTATCGTCGCCGGCGCCTGCAGGTTGCCGGTCCCGCCACTATCGGTACCGCTCAAGCGACGGCAGGAGGGCAGCCGGCTTCCGGCGAACCGCTTTACATGGTGCCGCCGCGCCCATCGAACGCTCTGTAGTCCGAGCGAATGCCCAGGAGACCCAGGCAAACCCACATGGACGATCCCAATCTCTACATCAAGCCCGGAGTAATCGGGAAGGTGGTGGCCACTGAGTCGCGCCCCGCCACCGCCGCTGAGTTCTACTTCTGGACGCGCAGTGATAACCTCGCGATTGAGGTCGGCTCTATCGTCGTCGCGACCAGCCACGAGGGGATGACTTTCGGCCTTCTCGATGAGCCGCAGCGCTACTCCGATCTTCACTCCTTCATGGACGACTACATCGCCCACGATTTCGGCGATGTGACCACCGACGCGCCGACGGCCCCCCCGGATGTCCTCGTCTTCAAGGCGAAGGTGCTCCGCACGCTGGTACGGGATCCCATCGCGCAGAGCTGGTCCGAGCGCATGCGCCCGACGCCGCCGGGGAACGTCTATTTCCCCACGCCCCGGGGGATCGAGTTCGCCATGTATGCCGACCGCATCGACCCGGAACGGCGCATCCCGGCCGGGCTCTTCTCAAACAGCGATGGCTCCACCACTCCCATCCATATCGACGAAGAGTTTCTCCTCGGCATGGAGGGAGCGCACCTGAACGTCACCGGCGTCTCCGGTCTGGCGACGAAGACCTCCTACATCGAGTTTCTGCTCCGCTCGCTCTTCGCCCACTCGCGGCGCAGCATCGCCGTGGTCTGCTTCAATGTGAAGGGCCCCGACCTGCTCTTCCTGGACAAGCCAAACATCCCCACCGACCCGGCGCTCCAGGCGCGCTACGAGGCGCATGGCGTGAAGGTGATGCCCGAAGAGCAACTCCGAATGTACGAGGCGCTCGGCCTTCCGCCCACGCCTTTCGAGCAGGTGCGCGTCTTCGCGCCCTACAAGGCCGACGGACAGGCTCTCAACACCACGCGCACTCACCCCGAGGTGTGTGGCAACGTCCGGCCCTTCGTCTGGGGCCTCAAGGATGTGATCGGCGATATCCGCTCGCTGGTCGGCCGCGACGATATGGATGAGAAGGCCGATGCGTTTCTCGCCTTTGTTCGCGACCGCTGGGTGCAGAAAGAGGAAGTCCTCTCGTTTGACGAGTTGGAGCTCAAGCTCAACACGATCATCGAGGATCTGGAGGATCGCGACGTCAGCCAGTACCATAGCCACCACCTGGCAACCCTGCGCAAGATGCGAAACCGTCTGGTAAACATTCCCTCTCGCTGCCCCGGATTGATCACCCGGGGGCGCGTCAGCCAGGGCGATGATATTCCCCTGGAGCAGCTCCAGGACCGCGACATCTTCGTGATCGACGTCTCCGGGATCGGCACGACGGCGCAAGACCTGGTCTTCCAGAAGGTGATCGGGCGGCTCAGCCGGTTGAAGGAGCGCGACGAGCTGCCGGTCGAGCATGTCATCGTCTTTGTGGATGAGCTGAACAAGTTCGCGCCCAGGCAGGGCGAGACGCCTCTGAAGCGCGGGCTCGTGGAGATCTCCGCCCGGGGGCGCTACATCGGGTTTGTGCTCTTCGGCGCCCAGCAGTTCCGCTCGAAGGTCGATGCCGAGGTGATCGGCAACACGGCGACCTCGCTCTATGGGCGCATGGATGCCGAGGAGATCATCGAACCGCCTTACCGGATGTTCTCCGAGACGGTCAAGGAGAAGCTGCTCTCATTGGAGAAGGGTGAGCTGCTCCTGCGCCACCCGCACTTCAAGCAGCCGATCTGGGTGCGCTTCCCCGTGCCGCCCGTTCTGCGCGGCAAGGATGGTCTCACGCTGTGGCCGCAGCGGCGTTCGAACTCCATCGAGCGCGTCTTCGACGAGCTGAAGGCGCTGGATCCCTCGGCGGAGATTCCCGTGGAGGAGATGCGCCGGAGGCTGGATGCGCTGGATGATGAGGCGATCCAGCGCATCCTGGAGTACGTGCGCCGGAAGTACAACCCGCGCGGCATCATCAGCCTCTGGCAGGTGTTCAAATCCGGCGTCCGGGCCGAAACGGGGCGTGGCGACTAAGCGATCAGCCGGCCACCTCCAGGTAGCGGCCCATACCGCGGAACTTGTTGTAGCGCCGCTCAAGCAGCTCGCTGGCCGAGAGGCCGCGCAGTTCATCCATGCTCTCGACGATTGCCTGCTTCAGGAGCTGCGCTGCGCCAGAGGCATCGCGGTGGGCCCCTCCGAGAGGCTCGGCGATGACGCGGTCTACGATGCCCAGGCGGTGCACATCCTTGGCGGTGAGCTTGAGCGCCGCGGCGGCCTGGGGGGCTTTCCCCGGATCGCGCCAGAGAATGGCGGCGCACCCCTCCGGGGGGATCACCGAGTAGATGGCGTGCTCCAGCATCAGGATGCGGTCGCCTACGGCCGTGGCAATCGCGCCGCCGCTGCCGCCCTCGCCGGTGATAGCCACCACGATTGGCACGCGGATGCCAGACATCTCCATCATGCTGCGCGCAATTGCCTCGCTGATCCCGCGCTCCTCGGCGCCGACGCTGCAATCGGCTGCCGGGGTATCGATGAAGGAGACCACGGGCCGGCCGGATTTCTGCGCCAGCTTGAGGAGGCGGACGGCCTTGCGATAGCCCTCCGGCCGGGCGCTCCCGAAGTTGCGCAGGCTCCGCTCCTTGATATCGCGGCCCTTCTGATGGCCGATCACCATCACGGGCTCGCCATTGAGCACGGCCAGTCCACCGACAATCGCCGGGTCATCACCATAGGTACGGTCGCCGTGCAGCTCGAGGAAGTCGTCGAAGATCATGCGGATGAAATCGAGCGTGTAGGGCCGTGCGGGATGGCGCGCCAGCTGCACCTTGTCCCACGGGGCAAGCTGCGAGTAGATTCTCTGAGTGACTGCCCTCAGCTGAGACTCCAACGCTGCGATCTCCTGACTGCGATCAATCCCTTGCGCAGCCGTGAACCGCTTCAACTCCTCTACCTGTTCCTCGAGTTCGTGCAGAGGCTTCTCAAAGTCCAAAAGGTTGCGTATAGTGGCCACACCCACACTCCTCATCGGGCCGATCCGAAAAGCTCCCGCGTGGGGCAAAGCCTCCTCCGGGATGCCTCCGGAGAAGTCTCAACGCACCGCGGCCAACGCCTCGCCGCCCTCGCGAGCCAATCGCCCGTGGCAGCAGAAGGTCAGTATCCGCGAAAGGGTATCCTGGAGATCCTTGCGGTGTATGATCAGGTCGATGGCGCCGTGCTCCAGGTAGAACTCGGCCGTCTGGAAGTTTGGGGGCGGCTGTTTGGCGGGGCCGGCCTGGGCCGCCACGCGCTCGCCCGCGAAACGCATCAGCGCGCCTGGCTCGGCAATGATGATGTCGCCTAGCGACGCGAAGCTGGCAAAGACGCCCGCCGTCGTGGGATCCGTGAGCACCGTGATGTAGGGAACGCCCGCCTCGTTCAACCGCCCGACTGCGGCGCTCGTCTTCGCCATCTGCATGAGCGAAACGAGGCCCTCCTGCATGCGCGCGCCGCCGGAGGCGCAGACCAGGATCGCCGGCACGCGCCGCTCCAGCGCCTCCTCCAGGGCACGCGTCACGCGCTCGCCATACACCGAACCCATGCTTCCACCCATGAAGCGGAAGTCTGCCACCCCAAGGAGGACCGGCCACCCGGCGATGCGCGCGCTCCCGATCACCATGCCATCATTCAAGCCCGTATTCGCGCGGCCCTTCGCCAGCTTCTCCGGGTACTCGGGAAACTCGAGAATATCCACGCTCGCCAACCCGGTGGCGATCTCCTGAAAGCTCCCGGGATCGGTGAGGAGCTCGATCCGCTCCCGCACACTCAGCCGGAAATGGTAGCCGCACTTGCGGCACACCTTCAGGTTCTTCTCCAGCTCCTTGACCAGCAGCGCCTCGCCGCATTTTGGACACTTCTCGAAGATGCCTTCCGGAACATGTTGGGCCTTGGGCTCGCCGCCCCCTTTGATCCTGGGGTAACGGTGGAACCAACCATTAGGTGCCATGCACACTTCCTCCTGGGCACTAGCCGGGTGAGATCCGGAACTGTGGTGCAGATGTAGAGTTTCTGATTTGCGATGTATACGGATCCCATATACGACCTGCGCGCCCGGGTTTCCTTTTCCTTTCCTGGCATGATATAATGGAGGTGCCTGATCTTTGGATGGCAGAAGACCACCCCTTTGTTTCGAGGAGACCCGCATGACGATCCAAGACCTACGCGCCCGCATCGATGCCATCGACGCGGAGGTGCTTTCGCTGTTGAACGAGCGCGCCCGTCTGGCGATGGAGATCGGACACCGGAAAGCAGATCGCACGGAGAGCTTCTTTGCCCCCACCCGCGAGAAACAGGTGATCCAGGGGTTGCTGCACAGGAACGACGGCCCCTTGCCTGAAGCCGCGGTGCGCGCCATCTACCGCGAGATCATCTCCGCATGCCGGGCGCTGGAGAAGCCTCTTCGCGTCGCCTATTGGGGGCCGCCCGCCAGCTTTACCCACGTGGCCAGCCTCCAGCGCTTTGGCTCGCTCACCGAGTATCTCGCCCGCGAGTCTGTCTCGGATGTCTTTGCCACCGTGAGCAAGCGGCAGGCAGACTATGGCGTGGTGCCCATCGAGAACTCTACAGAGGGAATCGTCGAGTATACCTTGGATACCTTCAGCGAGTCCGATCTGGTGATCTGCGCGGAGGTGTACGTGGAGATCGCGCACAACCTCCTATCGTTGGCGGCATCGCTGGATGAGGTTGGCCGGGTGTATACCGGCGCGCAGCCGCTGGCCCAGTGCCGCAAGTGGCTGGAGCACCACATGCCGGGCGTGGAGATCTGCGAGGTGGCCACCACGTCGCGCGCGGCGCAGCTTGCCGCCGAGAACCCCGCCACCGCGGCGATTGCCAACACCATGGCTGCCGAGCTGTATCACCTGCGCATCCTGCAGGAGCACATCGAGGACTCGCCCTACAACCGCACCCGTTTCCTCGTCGTCGGGCACACGGAGACCCCACCGAGCGGGCACGATAAGACGTCCGTCTTGATGTCGGTGAAGCACCGCGCCGGCTCGCTCTTCCGGGCTCTCGCGATCTTTGATAAGTACGACGTGAACCTGACGATGATCGAATCGCGCCCGAGCAAGCGCACCCCGTGGGAGTACATCTTCTTCGTTGACTTCCAGGGCCATTGTCGCGACCCACACGTCCAGAAGGCACTGCGCCACCTGGAGCAGGAAGTGCAGTTCGTGAAGGTGCTGGGGTCGTATCCCGAGGCGGAGTAGCCGGCCCGGGCCCGGGGCGCTCAGTAATCCAAGCGGAGCTGGATGAAGCCGGTGAGCTCGCTGTTGCCGTATTCGGTGCGCGGCACACCGTTGACGGGGCCGCGGCCGTAGGGAAAGAAGAACTGGCCCGTCAGGCCGAGTTGATCACTGATGTTCCAGGAGAGCGCCGGTGCCACCACGCCGGAGCCATCCTGCGGGCTGTGCAACCAGAGGAGCGACGAGGAGAGCGCCTCGTTCACCGGGTAGGAGGCCTGGAGCGCCGCCGCCTGGCGCTCCACGATCTGGGTGTCGCCACGGAGGAAGCGCTCGCGAAACTGTGGGTCCAGCAGGCGCTGGATCGCCTCGGCGATGCTCCCCGCTCCGAAGCCGGAGTAGTGATACTCACCCAGGAGCGTGAGCCCCTGCCCCACGTTGAAGGTGTAGGAGCCACCCACCACCACCTTCGGGACGAGGTGGTCTGCTCCGAAGAGGCCGGAGCCCGGAAACGCCTCCGGGGTGTTGAAGATCGCCAGCTCCGCGTGCGCCTCGGCATCGCCCACGGCGGCAGAGACTGTGCCGGCGGCCACCACATCACGCGCGCGCTTCCCAAAGATCACCTCGGCATCCACGCGACCGCGGTAGCCGCGCAGCCGGCCCACGAACGCAGACTCCGCCAGGCTCTCGCCAAGAGCGGCCACCGCGTCGAGCGATGTGGTATCCGAGAGGCGCACCTCGGTGCGCACGGCATCCACGCCCCGGCGCCACTCGCGGTCTACTTCCAGCGGCGAGAAGGGCGCGAAGAGATCCACGGCGCTGAAGAGGACGCCCCTTCCCCACCCAACCGCCTGCCGGCCAACCGTGAGTTCTCCGCGCGGGATCTGCTTCGCCACGTAGGCGCGGTCGAGCTCGTGGCGGTACTGGAAGGAATCGCCCGCCGAGGCGAGCGCGGCATCAAGCTGCCAGATGCGGTAGGGCGCCGGCGCCGCCGGCGGGAGGATGCCCAGGCTCAAAGCGGTCTGCCGGCCCTCCGAGACGACGCGCGCGCGATGCTCGTAGGCCACGGCGGCGGTGGTCTCTTCCGAGAGCCGGGCCGTCAGGTCGAAGCGAAACCGCCAGAGCGCGGTGGCCTGGTCACGCTCGGAAGGGAGCAGCGGATCTTCCGGCCCGCGCGAGATCAGCAGGCTGGACTTGAGCCCCGTGCGCAGGGTGAAGCGCCTCTCGGCAGGCGCATCCTCGCTCTCTACCTCGCCGGCGGCCGGCCCCGCGACCAGCCCGAGGCACAGGCCCGCGATACCGAGGCAGAGGAACCGCTTCCTCACCCGCGCTCCCTTCCGATGGACTCCCCACACGGCGCGAGGCCGCCCTCCTGAATGGTCACCCGCCCGCGACGTGCCCCACAGTTCACCCAAATGCAGCGGGCGTATCGCCCCCGGGGGGGCCATGATGCCCAATAGAGACCCCTAACCCCTGGCTGCCGGCCTATTGCCAGTAGACTTCGCCCACCTGGCCGCTGCGCACGCCCTGCTCGTTATACCACTTCACGTGGCCATCCGCGAAGGCGAAGTTGGCCCCCTCCCCATGCGGGAAGCGAATCCGATTGAGCCCGGCGGAATCCATTTGCAGCGTGCCACCGGTCAGCGTCCGCATCCAGATCGTGTAGTACCCGGAGTCGCCGAGGACGAAGACTTCCGCCGGGCGTTCGATCATCGCCATCGTCTTTGCCACGCGGGCGCGCCCGAAGAAGTCGTTCGCGCTGATACCGTTGCCCGGGAGCAAGAAGATGTCGTTGACGCCATAGGTGACCGTCTTGTTGGTCACCATCTCGGTCGGGACGCCATAGGTCGCCCAGTACTTGTTGCGAGCGCTCGGGCACGTCCACACCTCAGTGTTCTTCAGATACGGCTCCAGCAGCGTCTGGAAGAACATTGGGGGGGAGAAGTAGGCGTTGAAGGATGGAAGGGTCTCGCTATAGTCCTGAGCATAGGAGGTAAACGCGGTACCGAGCTGTTTCAAGTTGCTCTGGCAGTTCGCCTTGCGCGCGTTCTCGCGAGCCCTGGCAAACACCGGGAAGAGGATCGCAGCCAGGATCGCGATGATGGCGATTACGACGAGCAGCTCAATCAGCGTGAAACCCCGGGTTGACTGAAGCTGACGCATAGGAACCCTCCTTCTCGGCCGATGGCCGCAGGGCTGGCTAGGGGTCTCTGCGTACGCTCAGACAACGTCACGCGCAACGAAAGCACAGAACGAAAAGGATGTATCCAGATTGCGCGCGTCGATCATCGGATCGATCCGTGTCCGGCAAAGCCGGGTCACGCCCATCGGTCCCATTCCGTCCGTGCCTCGCGAGCGCCGGCAGCAAACCCCGATGGTCAGCCACACAATCGATTTGCGCGCATTGTAGCACCCCCGGCAAGCGCCTGTCAACCCATCAACCGTGCGTTTTTCGGACGGGCAGCAATTCGGTTCGCGGATGCTATTCGCGCGGCCGCTCGGGCTAGCGCTCTTCGTCGGCTGCGACACATCCGTCTTGCAGCGTGACGACGCGCGTGGCGTGGGCGACAACGCGCGGGTCATGCGTGGAGAAGACGAAGGTCATGCCGTGCTCGTCATGCAGCCGGCGCATCAGCCCCATCAGCACCTCGGCGTTGGCCGTATCCAGATTCGCCGTCGGCTCGTCGGCCAAGACCAAGGCCGGGCGCGAGGCGACAGCGCGCGCGACGGCCACGCGCTGCTGCTGGCCACCAGAGAGCTCATTCGCCCGGCGATCCGCAAGCTCCCCCAGGCCCAGCTCTTCCAGAACGCGGAGAGCGCGCTCGCTCCTCTCAGCACCCACGCCCTGAAGCTCGAGGACGAACTCGACATTCTCGCGCGCGGTGAGCACGGGGATCAGGTTGTACGCCTGGAAGACAAACCCGATCGTGTGCAGGCGTAGATCCGCGCGCTCTCGCCGGTTCATCGCCCCCAGATCCCGCCCGAGAAGCGTGATCGTGCCGCTCGTGGCGCTGTCGAGCGCGCCGATCAGGTTGAGCAGCGTCGTCTTGCCGCTCCCGCTGGGGCCGACCAGAGCCAGGAAGTCGCCGCGGCGCACATCCAGTGTCACCCCACGCAGCGCCTGGACTTCACTCC
Organism: Armatimonadota bacterium; assembly: GCA_012841485.1. The sequence continues at coordinate 4,541 of DUUU01000342.1, read as the reverse complement.
GGCCCGTGGAAAAGAGCTTGGTGACATCGCGCACCGTTACAAGAGCTGTCTGGTTCATTGGGCCACCCGAAGCGCCGAGGCAGGATCCGTCTTCGCCGCAAACCACGCCGGGTAGACCGTGGCAACCAGCGTGGCCCCCAATGCGATGGCAAGCGCCTGCGGCACCAGCCAGAACCCCATATCGGCGTGAAACACCTTGTCAATCAGCACGTTGGAGATGGCGAGGTCCGCGTCGATAAACGCGCCATAGTCAATCCCAACCGTCGCCAGGTAGTAGACCACCGGAACGCCCAGGAGAAGCCCGGTCACGGCGCCCAACAGGGCAAGCACCCCAGCTTCCAGGAGGAGCAGGCGCGCGATGGAGAGCTCCTTCATCCCCAGCGCGGAGAGGACGGCGAACTCGCGCCGGCGCTCCAGCACAGACGCGAGCTGCGCGCTCGTGATCCCAAGGAGCACGACGAGGATGATCGTGCCGATCAGCAGCCGCGTGAAGCCCTGGTCCAGGTCAAAGCTGGCCTTCAGCTCCGGGAGGACCTCAATCCAGGTATGCACCACGTTTCCGGTAGGCAGCGCTTTCTCGAACGCTGCCTGCACGGTCGGCATCTCCTCGGAACGCTCCAGGAGCACGGCCACCTCCGCCGCGCCGGGGCGCCCGGTGAGCGCCTCCAGCTCCGGCAGGCGGATCTGGCAGACCGTGGCATCCACGGTCTGGCTGCCAGTGCGGACAATGCCGACGATCCGCAGGATCGCGCTCTGCAGGTTGCCGTCGCGCGCCGCCACGGTTACGAGCAACTCATCATCGAGGCGAACGCGCAGCCGGTCGGCCACCCCCTGGCCAATCACGGTCGCGCCCCGGTCATCGAGGCGCAGGTAGCGCCCGGCGCCGATACTGCGGACCACCCGGTTGAGGCGGGGCTCGGTGGCCGGATCGACGCCGACGATCTCCACACCGGCCACGCGCGTGCCGAAGGCGAGGAGACCGTTGGATCGTGCCCGGGGCGTCGCCGCCGCGACGCCCGGCGTCTGGCGGGCGATGGCCAGGGCCTGCTGCCAATCGCGAAGCCGGAGCCGGTCATCGCGCTGGGGGAGCCAGCCGGCCGGTGAGATGCGGAGGTGCCCGGTGCCGCTCAGCGCAGCGGCGCGCTCGATCAGGTCGCCCTCGCCTCGGATGTAGGCAGTGGCGATCAGGGCGACCGCGCACCCGATTCCGATGCCGAGCACTGAGAGAAGCGTCCGGCGCGAGTGCCGCGTCAGGCTACGGAGAGCATACTTTCCGAGCGGGGAGAGCGTCATGCGCGCATCGCCTCCATCGGCTCCAGTCTCGCCGCGTGCCATGCCGGCCACAGCGCCGCCAGGAGCGAGGTGACGGCGACGGCGGCCACACCCACCAGGACATCCGTCGCCGCGAGCCTCGGGAAGATGTGGATCGGGATCGCCATGCCCTGCCAGGTCGCCTCGGCGGCGGCTTCTCCCCCCAGCGCCGCCAGGTTGAGGCCGCTCCCCTGCGTCGCCGCCACGAAACCGGCGCCAAGGAGCGTGCCGAGTGCAACCCCAAGCAGCCCCAGCAATGCTGCCTCTGCCACGATCAGGCGCATGATCCGCCCCGGCGTGGCGCCCAGGGCCAGCAGCATCCCAAACTCATGCAGGCGCTCGAAGGTCGCCATCATCATCGTGTTCGCCACACCCGCCGCCGCGGCCACGAAGACGAAGATCAAGACGATGTAGCTCGAAACGTCGGCTAGTTCCAGGATCGCCACCAGCTCTGGCACCACATCCTGCCAGGGGAGCACCTCCAGGCCGGCAAACGCCGGGCGCGCGGCCACCCCGCCGGCCAGCTCGCGCGCCGCCTCCGGACGCGCCGCGTGGAGAATGATCTCGCTCGCCTCGTCCGGCATCACGAAGAGCTGCTGCGCGTCCTCCAGCGACATCAGCACGCCCTGCCGGTTCACCAGATCGATAGCGCTGGGGAGCACGCCGGCGACGGTGTAGAGGTCGTTGGCAATCGAGCCATCCTTCCCCTGCCCCACCACCGCCAGCTCGCTCCCTGGAGTCACCCCCAGGCTTTGGGCGAGTGCCCGGCCAACGAGCACGCGATACTCGCCCGGCCGGGCGCCTTCTGGCGCCGTCGCCAGGAGGCCCTTCGGGCCGGACTCCGCCTCCGGGTCGATCCCGAGGACGATGGCGGCCTGGGCATCGCGCGTGACGGCCACCAGGGCAGGCGCGTAGATCCGCGCCGAGGCGCGCGCCACGCCGGGATTCTCGCGGAGCGCGTCGAGCCGGGCAGCCAACGCGGTCACCGACAGCTCCAGGCTCTGCTCATCGCGCCACCCCGGCGCGTGGATCTGCACATGGCCCACCATCGGACCGGTGATCGTCTCGAGCATCGCGTCGGTGTAGCCCCGGGTGATCCCGCTCATCGCCAGCAGCGCGAACTGCCCCAGGCCGATGGCGGCGAGCGCCAGGCCAGTGCGCTTGCGGTTGCGGCCCAGGTTGCGCCATGCCAGGCGCAGCGTGCTCGAGCGCATCCCCACTCTCCTTACCGGTTCCGTTCAAGGCGCTGCAGGCTGAAGGTGCTCTCCGGGACGTTCGCGTTGAACTGCATCTCCAGGTAGCGCATCACCGTCCGATGGCCCGGCTTGCCGGTCGGCGTCACCTCCACGCGCGTCGGGATGCGCCGGCCGCCCATCACGCGCACCTGGTCGAAGCGCATCACCCGCGCCAGGTCGCCCCGGCGGTCATAGTGCCTCTCGACCACCGGCAGCCAACCGTCGTCCGAAACCACCAGATCGATCCGTCTCCAGAGGCCCACCGTGTCCGGCTTCGCGTCGAGGCGGAGCTGCCAACCTGGCGGGTCCGTGGAGCGACCGGTGATCCGGGCGTTGTAATCCTCTCGATACGACGACTCCTGCACCAGATCATCGTTAGTGAAATCGCTCCCCATCCAGGGGCTGAGCATCGCCGACGGCGGGATGCGAATCGTGCGCGCGATGCGCGGCAGATAGTTCCAAAGGTTCTGTCCAACGCGCAGCGTCGCGGTTCCTGCCTCGCGCGCGGGCGAGTCGATGATGATCAGGGCGCGGTCTTCCCCCCGAGTCCACACGCGCATCACCAGCGTGCGCGTGCTTCCAGGGCGAACCACCGTCATCTCTACCTTCCCGATGCTCCCGCTCGACTTATAGAGGTCATCGAGCTTGGCGAGCACGGCGTTCACATCCGGTGGCCTCGGGCCCGCGTGGAGCGATGCGCCCGGCAAGGCCCCCAGGGCAATCAGCAGCCCGACCACCCAAGAACGGATCACGCCTGCACCCCCGCGTGCCGGCGCCAATAATCCGCGAATAAAGACTCGCATGGTCTCCTCCCTTTATACCAGGACGCGCCCCCGCTCATGCCCGTTCAACCAGGAACGAACGGATCCTCCCCCGCCAACCCCAGTCGGCCCGCAGATTCCAGGCCACCCGCGAACGTCATCCTCGGCCCCTGCGAGCCCCAGGCGGATGGGAGGACTCCTTCATCCGGGGAGAGAACCTCGCTTTGGGCGTGAGCGGGCCGTTTTCCGCCGCCCCCCGGAGGAGAGTTCAATGCTTCACATCCATTGCGGGGATTCCTCGGCGGGAACGCTGCGCCAAAGCGGCATGCCGGGCGAGGTAACCGTCTGGTGTGATCCTGTCGTCCAGGGTCCGACGCCTGCGGGGCTCTCGGGAGAGGCGTGGCACAGGCTTCGCGCCGGGTATCTCGCGATCACCGCCGCCCGGCTCACCGCTGCGGACGTGGCCCGGCGGCTCCAGGCGGAAGACGATGCCCTGGCACGCGCGCCCGAGCACGACGAAGTGGTCCTGTGGTTTGATGCCTGCCTCTTCGACCAGTCGATTCTCATCTGCCTGCTCGACCGGCTCTCGCGCCTCCCGCTCGATAAGACGCGGCTCAGCCTCATCTGCATTGGCGACTTTCCCGGCTTCGCGCGCTTCCGTGGCCTGGGCGAACTGCACCCGGAGCAACTCGCCTCCCTCTTCCCCACGCGCCAGCCTGTCACGCCCGAGCAGATCGCGCTGGCGCGGCGGGCGTGGGAAGCCTGGACCGCGCCCGAACCGACCGCTCTGGCGGCGCTGGCGCGCGCAGAGACCGCCCCGCTTCCCTACCTGGGCGAGGCGCTCGCCCGCCGCCTGGAGCAGTTTCCGTCTACCACGAACGGCCTGGACCGCCTGGAGCAGGAGGCGTTGGAAGCCATCGCCGAGGGGCACGACGGCCCCTTCTCCCTCTTTCGCGCCGTAGATGAGCGCGAGGCACGCCCGTTTATCGGCGATACGATGCTCTGGGGCCTCCTGGAGGAGCTCGCTTCCGACGAAACGCCCCTCGTCACGATCGATGGCCCCGGGCCGCTCCCGCGCTTTGATGACCCGCCCGTCTCTCTCGAGCAGTGGCGCTTCTCGCTCACCCCGGCTGGGCGCGCCGTGCTGGCAGGCAGGGAGGATCGGATTCGCCTCAACGGCATCGACCGCTGGGTGGGTGGGGTCCACCTGGCCGGACGGGGCCCGATCTGGCGC
>DUUU01000030.1 GCA_012841485.1 Armatimonadota bacterium | reverse complement strand
GCACCGGAAAGAGGAGGGGTGAGAGATGCTTCTTGAGGAGAAAGCCCATCGTTGATGCTCCCGGCCTACGCCACGCTCTCTGGCTCCCACAGTTCGGCAATCCGGCGCGCGCCCGGCGTCGTTTGCGGGCCACACGCACAGACGTAGTCGCCCGGGCGCATCCCGAGCCGGGGCGCGAACTCCTGCCACAGTTCGGGAGACTCCGTACACAGGAAAACGGGCACCTCGCGGTCACGCGCCCGGATGGCATCCAGGTAGAACTGGTACACGCGAGCGCGCAGCTCCGGCGGGATCGGCCCCGTATGCACGCCGCGCATCCGCGCCTCGGCATCCTCCATGGCGCACACAAACTCCGGGTCCATCAAACTGAAATCGATGCAATCGCGCAAATCGGCCAGCGACATCCAGGCGATGGTGCAGAGGCCGATGTTATCGGGGCGCGCTCGCGTCAGAAGCGCATCCACCATCGCCTCGGCCTCGTCGCGCCAACCGCACACCGGCACAATCGGCTTGAACTTCACGCGAACTGGATAGCCCGCATCGGCGCACCTGCCCATCGCCTCGATCCGCTCTTCCGTGGTGCCCGATCCCGGCTCCACCAGGCGGCTCACGGTTGGGCTGGTCAGGCTCCAGAGAAGGATGGTATGCCCCCGGTGATCGATCTCGCGGAGGAAATCGACGTTAGCGCTCTTCGTGTGGATCAGGTAGTAGCGGTCCTCGGTCGCGGCGCACAGCTCCGCCATGAGTTGCGTCAACCCATACTCCGGCTCAAAACAGAGCGTGTCGCTGAGCGCCGAGTTGAACATGAAAACGTTCTGCCTCGGGTTTCCTGCCAGCGTGGGGGCGATCTGCCGCTCGATCAGCTCCTCCAGGTTGACATAGATGACAGAGACCTGGCCTCCGGTGCAGTAGCAACAGCCGTGGGGGCAGCCAAAGAGCGTCTCGAACTGATAGCGGCAGCGGCAGACGCGGTCATGCTTCGGGTTCTCGCGATGCACGGTGCGCCCACCATACCCGAGGAGCTGATGGACGAGGCTGGGCGGAGTTCCCGGCGGGCACTCTTCGAGGAGCCGCTTTGGGTCCGGGCGGTCGTCGAAGCGGATGGTGGTGAAGACGAGCGCCGGGTCGTGATGCCCGGCGTGCGTTCCCTGCCGACGCCGGGCCGTCTCCCAGGCACGAGCGCGGATCATCTCCGGAATATCCGCGTCGGTGAAGGGGATGGCGCGCTCCTCGCAACCCAGCGCGGCCAGCATCCGCCGCGCGCGCGCCGCCGAACGAGCGTCGGCCATCGCTTGCTCCGAGACATAGACGGCCGGAGGTGTCAGACGGTACATGGTTTCCTCCTGAGTGGCATCCACCAGTGCTGTTGCCGGCAGGTACCGCTCCCCCATTCGCTGCCGGCGAAGCAATCCCTTCGCGGCCGGTGCCACGCGGTCGCCCCCCTCCCCTGGGGCCGACGCGGGGCCTCGCTTGCGGGAAGGTGGCGTCATTGCTATAATGAGAGCAGCGATGTCCGGCCTGCACGAACCACAGACCGGGCGATAGAACGGCAAGGAGAGTACGCATGTCGGATGAGTTGACCACGAAGAGCGCCTCGGGCCGGGTGAGACCGGCATTCCCAAAGCGGGCCGTGATCACGGCCGGGATGCCCTATGGAAGCAAGGACCTCCACTTCGGACACGTCGGGGGCGTCTTTGTCTTCGCCGACATGTTCGCTCGCTTCCTGCGCGACCGCATCGGGCGCGAGAACGTCCTCTTCATCTCCGGAACCGACTGCTATGGCTCGCCCATCATCGAGGAGCACCGCAAGCAGACTGAGTCCGGCCAGTTTCAGGGAAGCCTGGAGGAGTTCGTTCGCTATAACCACGAGCGCCAGCGAAAAACGCTGGATGCCTACCAGATCAGCCTGAACCTCTTCGCGGCCTCGGGCCTCGGGCGCGCCCGGGAGATCCATGAGGAGTTTGGCGCGTGGGTTCTGCGCTCACTTTACGCGCATGGCCATCTGGAGCGGCGCACCACGCCGCAGTGGTACGACCCGGAGCGAGGCACGTTTTTGACGGGCCGCCAGGTGAAGGGGCGCTGCCCGGTGCAGGGCTGCAAATCGGAGAACGCGTATGCAGACGAGTGCTCGCTGGGCCACCAGTACGAGCCAATCGATCTGATTGACCCGAAGAGCACGCTTACCGGCAAGCGTCCTGAGATGCGCGATGTCACCAACTGGTACGTCAACATCGCCGGCCTGCGCGACGTGCTCCTGCCGTGGTACGAGCACCTGAAGGAATCGGGCGAGTGGCGGCCGTGGGCGGTCAGCTCCGTGCTGGAGTGGTTCGAGCCGCCGATCATCCATGTGACGCGCAACCAGCTGGAAGCCCTGGAGGCCGTGCGTCCCAAGCTGCCCCCGCACACGCTGCGCGAGGGCCAGGCACAATCCGTGCAGCTCGTTTTCGAGCGGCTAGAGGAGATGGAGCAGGCGCGCCCGATCCTGGGCGAGAACGGCGTCCGCTATCGCGTGGGGAAGACGCTCGTGCCCTTCCGGCTGACTGGCAACTTGGAGTGGGGCGTGCCCGCGCCGGAGATCGAGGGGCTGGAGGGCCTCACCTTCTGGGTCTGGCCCGAGTCGCTCTGGGCGCCGATCTCCTTCACCGCCACCTACCTGGAACAGCAGGGCCAGCCCGCGTCGCACTGGAAAGAGTGGTGGGCTACCCGCGACGCCGAGGTCTACCAGTTCATCGGCGAGGATAACGTCTACTTCTACGGCCTGGCACAGATGGCGATCTTCCTCGGAATGCAGGAGGGCCGCCCGACGGTGGATCCCGCCGAGGGCGAGCTCCGGCTGACGCGCATCGTCGCCAACCGGCACATC
>DUUU01000341.1 GCA_012841485.1 Armatimonadota bacterium | reverse complement strand
GGCGCGGCCCCCCTCGGCGTTCAGGCGCACAAGGCAACCGGCCGGCCCGGCTGACAGAGGGATGGGCCGCGCTGCCATCAAAGCGCCTGGGAAGGCGTGCCTCGCGATGATGCGGAGGCAGGGCACGCCAACCCGCGTCTTGAGGCGCGCCTACGCCGCGCTGCGTAACTCTCGGGCTCGTGGAAAGAGCACGTTGTTCTCGAGGTGAATGTGACGGTGGAGATCCGCCTCAAGCTCCTGGAGCCCCCGATAGAGCGCCTCGTAGGTGGTGCATACGCCCTTGGGCACCCGATAGTCGCCGGTGATCTGCCGCATCTCCTTAAGGAGGTCACCGGCCCCATCGTGCTCGCTCTCCAGCTCCTCGATTCCCTGGGCGACCGTTCCGTTCTTCCGGCCAGCAAGCAGAGCGGCGACGGCAGGGAAGACAGCCTCTTCCTCCTTGCGCAGGTGCGCCTCCAGCTCTCCCTTGAGTAGAAGGAACTTCTCCTGGAGCGGCACGAGCAGCTCGCCGTATCTCTCTCCGTGGACCTGGTTTACCAGGGTGAGCATCTCCTGCAGGCGTGGCAGTTCAGCGTGGGTGTAGGCGTGGTGCGTCTCCAGAATGTGCTTCATCAGCTCATCCAGCGGTGCCTGCACCCAGCGACGCTCGCTCTCCGGCGCGCCGGCCGACTGGGTGATCGCGGCCTTGAGCACAGCAACTACCCTCTCGACCGGCATTCCGGCACTCTGCGACGCTTCTGCCAATGTGCGGTTGCCGCCACAGCAGTAGTCGATGCCAAGGGCCTCGAGCGTGCGCAGCACGGCGGGGTAGTGCGCCGCGACCTCGCTCACCTTGGTCTCGGGGGTCAGATCAAGCTCAGCCATCCCGGCCTCCTCTCCCTCATCAGGGCGCCGCGGTCCGTAACGCCCAGTTGCGACAGCCGCACGCCTCTACTTCTATGATACCCCGTTTGAGGAGCAGATATTGGGAGATCGTGCTTGCGAGAGGGATCCGGGCGTTGGGCTGGATGCGCCGCTGCCGAATGTACTCTGGCCGGGAGCATGAGGCGGGGTGGTGTGAGGAGAGCGCGATACTCTCAAGGTGTGCAAAAACGAAACGCGCCCGCGTCCCCGATGGGAAAACAGGCGCGATGTGCCGTCACTTTGAGGAACTGGTCGGGGCGGCGAGATTCGAACTCGCGACCTCATGTTCCCAAAACATGCGCGCTAACCGGACTGCGCTACGCCCCGACACGATGGCATTCTAGCAGATGCACCCATGAAATGTCAACAGCGGGCGACCGCTTGTACCGCGCGGACGTGATCATCCGCGCCTATGGGAGCCGGCGGCGGCCGCACCCTCCCAGCCGCGTCGGCTCTCTCCATCCGTGGTATCGGCCCCGGCGTCGGGAGGCAAGAACGGCTCTACCGGCAGGAACACGCGACCGGCTCGGGAAACGATCCTGGGGGCGCGCGATTGGCCGGAGGGGTTGAGATGGCACCGCGCCCGGGGAGGGATCGCGCATGATTACCTATATCATCACCGAGACGAGGGAGAAGTACGAGCAGAACGGTGGCCATGCCCAGAAACTCAAGCTGGAGAAGATCAGCAAGCTGCCTTGCCTGGTCCAGTTCTACGAGGATGTCACCCTGGAGAAGGTGAAGCGCCTCGGGATCCGGGCCGTCATCTTCAGCGGCTACTCGACTCCTCTCCAGGATCACCTTCTT
>DUUU01000340.1 GCA_012841485.1 Armatimonadota bacterium | reverse complement strand
TCGGCCGCACGCCGGAGCCTCTCCAGGTGCTGATAGCCATGCCCCTCGGCCAACGGCTTCGTGGGAGCGGCCTCTCCACCGCGCAGTTCGCCACGGTTATGGTAGACCCAATCGAAGGTGCGCTCCGCCTTCGCGGTCGCGGTGTAGAAGTCCACCAGATAGGGGGGAGCCGCGCGCCCGGGTACGGCGACCAGCGCCAGCGTGCGCTTCAGTGTGACTTCGGGGTAGGCGCCCGTCGAGAGCCCGGTGGCAACCTGCAGGGCACCACCCGGGGCAAAGAAGGCGAGCGATCCCTCTGTCGCCATCTGGCTGGATCCATCCACCACCACTGTGTTGTGTGCCACGGTTTGGCGGTACCAACTCTGGTGTGCGGGAACGCTGTAGGCGAGGCGACCCGGATCGGGGGAGACTTCCTTGCCGAGGGAAAAGAGGATGAGGTTCAGCTTATCCGGGTGGCCGTGCCCGCCTCCGTGGGGGCCGTAATCTAGGTGGACATAGGTGGCATCCGCCGCCTCGCCGGCACGAAGCACGACGGTGCCGGCCGCAGAGAAGTGGTGGCTGGGAAGCGCGGCCGGGGTTGTGCCCGCGGGAAGTGCCTCTACGCCCCAAAGGAGGGCTTCGCGCGACTTCCGCTCTCCGGCGAGCACGGGCAGGTAGCAGTCATCCCGGAGGCGCGCATAGGCGATCTCATAGAGAGCGGCCTGGCCTGTGAGCGAGAAGACGTCGCTATCGTTGACGGCGGGGATGCGCAGATCGGGGTAGGTATAGAGCAGGGGAGCGTCAAACAGCCGCTTCATCCGCGAGTCGCGCCAGACGTCGATCCCGGCCAAACGTGCCGCTTCCGCCAGGTCCACGAGCGCCGCGAGCGCGTAGAAGTGGTAAGCGGGCGCGCCCTCATACCACCAGCCATCGGCGAGCACGCTCTCGGAAAGCTGCATCATGAGTCCGCTGGGGCCATGCAGCGCCCAACCGGCGAGGGCGGCGTCGTTTAGCGCGAACCCGATGGCGCCTACGCCGGCGTTGTGCCATGACTGCCAGTTGCTGATCTTGGCGTCGTTGCGCTGGATGATCCGCGCCGCTTCGCGGAAGAAGCGCTCCTCGACCCCTTTCTGGTCCTCCTGAGAGAGCGCACCGCTTTCTGCCATGAGGTCGTACCCCCACGCAAACGAGATGAAGCTCACCGCCTCATCAAGCGTCTGGGCGTACATGCGCGCACCGCTGCGGCTTTCGCGCCCTCGCGAGTTGTGGATCGCGTAGGTTGGATACTTCACTGCGTACTCGCGGAAGATGGCGGCGGCCTTGTCGGCATAGCGCCGGTCGCCCGTCCACTGGAAGGCAAGGCCCAGGTTCACCACGGCGCTGGCGTTTCGCCCATGCCGGCGGGTGATGATCACATCGTCGTAGGGCCAGCCGGAGAAGACCTCGCCATCCACCGGACAACGGTGCTCGGTAGGGGAGATGTTCTGCAGGCTTCGCCCATGCTTCGGGCAGGCGTAGTGGTGGGGCCACTGCCCGCCCTTGTCGGGCACGTCGAGGGGGGCTTCCAGGGCTTCGCCAGCAGCGGCAAGGATCCGGTCATAGACCGCTTTGGCCCACGGGAGGCGCTCCGCGCGCGCCTTGGCCGCCGCCAGATCGGCGGCAGTGGCGAACAGGCGGGGGTGCGCCCGGTGGGGCAGGGGGACGTTGGCCGCGACCTCCACCGTCACGGGCGGCGGCGTAGTCACGCCCTCGGAAACGCCCGGCGTGAGAACCTTCATCACGATGCTCTCTCTCGCGAGGGGCTGCGCCTCTGCGCGGCGTGCGGGGGGCAAGATCAAACGGACCGCCATCTGGGCCCGGCCGTCAGGCTCGATCCGGGGAGTCTTGCTCGGGGCATCCAGCCTGAAGTCGCGCAAGCCGCCGCGGTCGTACTCCAGGGAGAAGGCGCGAGCAACCGACGAGCGGTTCGTCACTTGCACGATGGTCTCGGCGATCAGGCTCCCATCGGCTTCGCGCACCTCGGTGGGCAGAGTGGCAACGGCGACGGGGTCGCGCACCAGGACCACATCATCCAGGGTCAACTCCGTATCGGGGAGGGGAGAGTGGCCCCAGCCACTAGCGCTGAGGCTCATGCCGTCGATCTGGTCCCACCCGCGTGGCGAGCGCGACACCTGGATCTCGTGGCCGAAGCGGAGCGAGAAAAAGCGCCAGCCCTCCCAGTCCACCTCAAAGTGGTGGTAGTAGTAATCCCACCCCTCCTCATCCTTCGGGTTGTCGGACTGGAGCAGGAGGGTCAAGGTTTGCTTGTTCGCCTTGCGCGAGTGAAGCCAGAAGCAGATCCGATCATAGCGTGACCAATCCTTGGGCACGCTCTTCATCGCGATTCGGGGAGTGGTCTTCAGATCGTGCCACCGGCCGGCACGCTTGCCGCCGTGTACTACCTTCAGCGAGGGGGTCACGCCCTCCCAACGCATCTCCCCTTCAAAGTCATCGAGGACGAGCAGATCGGGATCGGGCGCGGCGGCGGATGGTCCAGCCATCGACGCCATTCCAGCCAGCACAGCGATCAGGAGTAGGGAACGCATCGAGAACGCCTTTCCAGACACGGGAGAGGCGCGGCGCGCCTCGTCGGCTGCCTTCTCGGCTCTCGCCCCAGTCTCAGGCTGCCGACCGGGATGATAGGAGATTCGCGCGCGCCGGCGTCAGGATGGGCGCTTGGCAGGCCTCCTCACGATCCGCTGAGAAGATGCGTGGTGAGGCGCTCGCGTCACGTCTCGCCGGCGGCGCGCTTCCGGCTCCTCAAAGGAGGTTCTCCAGGCCGACCACAAGCCCCTTGTGCCCCCGGATGCGGCGCACAGCGAGGACGACGCCCGGCATGAAGGAGGTGCGGTCGATGGAGTCGTGGCGGATGGTCAGCATCTGCCCAACGCCGCCGAAGAGGACCTCCTGATGGGCGACCAATCCGGGGAGGCGCACGGAGTGAATCGGAACCCCATGCTGCTCGGTGCCTCGGGCGCCGGGGGCTTCGTCCAGGGCCGTCGGGCGCTCTGCGCGCTCGGCGGTGCGCGCCTCGGCGATCAGCTGGGCGGTGCGTTTTGCCGTGCCGGAGGGGGCATCCATCTTCCGCTCGTGGTGCAGCTCGATGATCTCCACGTCGCCGAGATACTTGGCGGCCTCTTGGGCGAACTTCATCATCAACACCGCGCCGATGGCAAAGTTCGGCGCGATCAGGGCGCCTACGCTGTGCCGATCGCACAGGCCGCGCGCTTCAGCCAGTGCCTCGTCCGACATTCCCGTCGTGCCCACCACTGGCGAGGTGTTGTGCGGAATGGCGGCGCGGAACAGCTCCAGGGCCTCTGGCCCCTTGGTGAAGTCAACGGCGACTTCGGGATCGGTCGCGTCCAGGATGGCCTCCAACTCCTCGGGGGGCCGGATGGCGACGCCAGCGTCGCGGGTGCCAGCGACGCGCCCGGCGTCATCGCCGACGCCAACGCGGTCGATCGCGCCCACCAGCCGCAGGTCTGGCTCCGCCAGCACCGCCTTGACGACCTCGCGACCCATGCGCCCATGCGCGCCGCGGACCAGAACTCGTATCGGTTGCATCTGCTTCTGCACCTCCTGATGGGAGCAGGCAAGCTAGGGAGTTGCGAGGGGCATGGCTTCGGGCGAGAGCCTGCCTACCCGATGATCGCTCGCTCTATCCGGCCTCCTGCTCCGCTGCGTTCAACTGTGGTCAGCGCCGAGAGCGCGCCTGAGGGCCCAGGAGGACGACCGAAGTCGTCTCCTTGGGAAGGATGGCGCGCGCGACGCGGTTCACGTCCTCGATAGTGATCTTCTCTACGTGATGCACGACTTCGTCGATGGGGATCACCCGCCCAAAGTACAGCAGCGATTTGGCCAGCCGGGCCATGCGGCTGCTGGTGCTCTCTAGGGCGAGGAGCATGGCGCCCTTGAGCTGGCTGCGCACCTGCTCCATCTCCCGCTCCTGGATTCCTTCGTTGAGGAGGCGGTCGAACTCCTCCCGAACCAACCGGAGCACTTGATCGGCCGATTCGGGGTTGGTGCCGGCATAGACGGCGAGTATGCCGCCGTCCCGGTAGGAGAAGACGGAAGAGCCGATTGTGTAGGCGAGGCCGCGCTTCTCGCGTACCTCCTGAAAGAGCCGCGAGCTGGTAGAGCCGCCAAGGAGCGCGTCCAGCGCCGCGAGGGGATACTTGTCGTCATCGAGCTGAGAGTAGCCCGGCACGCCCAGGCAGAGGTGCGCCTGCTCCGTCTCCCGCGCCACGGCGTGGGTCGAGGTGCGCACTGTCGGCTGGGTCATCGCGAGAGGCGTTCCCGAGTGCTTGACCTCGCCAAGGAGAGCGGCGACCTGATCGAGGACCTCCTGGTGGCGCACGTTTCCCGCTACCGCGACGACGAGGCGGTCGGCGGTGTAGTGGCGCGCCATGAACTCCAGCAGGGCGTCACGGCTCAAGGCTCGCACGCTCGTGCGCGTGCCGATGACGGGCCGTCCTAGTGGGTGGCCATGCCACATCCGTCTTAGGAGCAGATCATGTACCAGCTCATCGGGCTCGTCTTCGATCTGCCGAATCTCCTCGAGGATGACGCGCTTTTCGCAGCGGATATCGGCCGGGAGGAAGCGCGAGTTGAGGAGCATATCGCAGAGGAGGTCGATGGCGAGGGGCACGTGCTCGGCAAGCACCCGGGCGTGGTAGCAGGTCGCTTCCTTATCGGTGAAGGCGTTCAACTGCCCGCCGACGGTATCCAGCGTCTCTGCGATATCGCGCGCCGAGCGCGAAGCAGTCCCCTTGAACAGCATGTGCTCCAGAGCGTGGCAGATGCCGGCCCGCTCTGGCGATTCATGCACCGACCCGACGCCCACCCAGATCCCAACCGTAGCCGAGAGGACGTGCGGAATCTCCTCGGTCAGAACGCGGATCCCGTTGGGTAGCACCGCGTAGTGAACTCGCTCTTCCAATCAGACGACCTTCCCCAGGCGGAGCGCCGAATCAGCGCGCGCCCATGCAGACACGACAATGCGCGCCTCGCAGCCTGTTGCCAGACCGCGAAGACGCGCATCCTATAGTGTTCGGGTTTGGAGCCTGGGCGGTGCCTGGCTCCAAACCATCTCCAATCAGCCCCGGCGCTCCTTGGGTCGGAACCGGGCGCCGCCGCGTTCCTCGCTGCCGCCGCGGGGACCGCCGCCACGCGGGCCGCTGCCACGCGAGCC
>DUUU01000339.1 GCA_012841485.1 Armatimonadota bacterium | reverse complement strand
GCCCAGGCTCCGGCGGTGATTCATACCGAGCTCAGCCTCCTTTTCCGCACAATACGCGACTCGTTTGTCTCCGATGTGAGCAAGTTCATCGTCGACTCCCCCAGCGCATACGAGAAGATCCTCGGACTCGTCGAGATGCTCTCGCCGAAGCTAAAGAGCCGCGTCGAGCTCTATCGTAAGCGCGACCCCATTTTCCATCATTTCGGCATCGATCAAGAGATCGAACGCCTGCTTCGCTCGCGCATCTGGCTGAAGTCGGGCGGCTATCTGGTGATCGATGAGAGCGAGGCGCTCACCACCATCGACGTGAACACCGGCAAGTTCATCGGCAGCACCAGCCTCGCGGACACAATCCTGCGCACCAACCTGGAGGCGGCAAGCGAAGTCGCGCGCCAGCTGCGTTTGCGCGACATCGGCGGCATCATCATCATCGACTTTATCGACATGGATACGAAGAAGGATAAAGATGCCGTGATGGCCGCGCTCAAAAATGAGCTCACTCGCGACCGCGCGCGCACCAAGGTGGCGCATATCAGCCCGCTCGGCCTGATCGAGATGACGCGCAAGCGCACCGGCGAGACAATCATCGGCCAGATGACCTCGCACTGCCCCTACTGTGCCGGCCGCGGGAAGATCCTCTCGCCAGAGACGGTGAGCATGCGCTGTGAGCGCGAGCTAGGCAAGATGGCCGCCGAAGTCGATGACGAAGCCTTCATGATCACGATGCACCCCGACGTTGCCTACATGTTCATCGGAGCCGGCGGCGACAACGTCCAGCGTCTGGAGGAGACGATCCACCGCGCCATCTATGTGCGCTCGGATGATGATATCCACCGCGAGCAGTATCGCATCGTGCCGGGCGATATGCAGGAGATGGATCGCCAGCTTCAACGCATCAAGCCCCGCCAGATCGTGGAACTGCCGATTGTGAAGCACCCGCTCACCCAGGCACCGCGCGCGGCCGCGTGGGCAGACGGTTACCTCATCGACCTGGAGAACGCGGCCCCCTTCATCGGGGAACGCGCCAAGGTACGCGTCCGCAAGATGAATCGCTCCTTCGCCATCGGCGAAGTCGTCCTCCCCGCGAAGGTAGTGGATAAGTCGGAACCGATCTGATCGGAATCGCATTCATGGTGTCGATGCACCGGGGCGGGGGCTCCCCCGCCCCGGCGCTCCGGTAGGCGAAGCGCCCGCCGGAATGGATGTTCTACCGGGGTGGGGGTCTCCCCCGCCCCGGTCTCTGGAGGGATCACCATGCCTATTCCGGTTTCCCTGAACCCGGAGTATCTTGCGCCGGAGGTGACCGTTGACGAGATCCTCGCTGAGCAGGCGAACGTCAGCCTCTGGCACGATAGACTGCATGATGGCAGCGGGCCGGGCGCGGAGTTCCGCGGCTGGCTCGAGCCCGACCAGATCGTCTCCCCGGACGAACTGGACCGCCTGATCGCCACGGCCAACGAACTGCGCCAGACGTGCGAATGCCTCGTCGTGATTGGCATCGGCGGCTCCTACCTGGGCGCCCGCGCCGCTATCGAGGCGCTGGCTCCCCCCTCGGCACCCCCTGTGCTGTATGCCGGTCAGAATCTATCGGCCAGCTATCATGCACGCCTGCTGGACGCGCTGCAGGGCAAGGAATTCGCGCTGAACGTCATCTCCAAGTCGGGAACCACCACCGAACCGGCCGTTGCCTTCCGAATTCTGCGCGAGCACCTCGAAGCACGCGTGGGCAAGGAGGCCGCTGCAAGGCGCATCGTGGCGACCACCGACGCGCGCAAAGGCGCTCTGCGCGCGCTGG
This sequence comes from Armatimonadota bacterium, assembly GCA_012841485.1. Next base: position 2,060 of record DUUU01000339.1, on the reverse strand, counting down.
CAACCCAGCAGGGCTACCGCACCTTCGTGGTGCCCGATGATGTCGGCGGGCGCTTCTCGGTCCTCTCCGCGGTGGGCCTTCTCCCCATCGCCTTCGCGGGCATCGACGTGCGCGCGATGGTGCAGGGCGCGGCCGCGTGCGCGGCGGCATGCCGGAGCACCGATCTCACGCGCAATCCCGCCTATCTCTACGCCGTCGCGCGCAACCGGCTCTATCGGAAGGGCTTTGCCGTAGAGATTCTCTCGTCTTTCGAGCCGCGCCTCCATACCCTCGCAGAGTGGTGGAAACAGCTCTATGGCGAAAGCGAGGGGAAGCAGCAGATGGGTCTCTTTCCCGCCTCGGCAGACTTTACCACCGACCTCCACTCGCTGGGCCAGTACATCCAGCAGGGGCGCCGGATCCTGATCGAGACGTTCCTGGAGATCGCGGGAGGCGAGCCGGAGGTGCGCGTGCCGCATGACGCGCAGGATGGCGATGGCCTCAACTTCCTGGCAGGGAAGACGTTGATGGAGATCAACCGGGAAGCCTATCGCGCTACGGCGCTGGCCCACCGCGAAGGCGGCGTGCCCAACCAGACGATCACGCTGGAGCGGCTGGATGCATTCTCGCTGGGCGCGCTCTTCTACTTCTTCGAGAAGGCGTGCGCGCTGAGCGGCTACCTCCTCGGCGTCAATCCCTTTGATCAGCCGGGCGTGGAGGCGTACAAGAAGCACATGTTCGCGCTCCTCGGCAAGCCCGGTTTCGAGGCGCAGACGCGCGAGCTACGCGAGCGCCTGGAGACCGGCGCCGCCTCGCCCGAGATCCGATTCTAATAACCCGCGCGGGCAGCCCTCCCGCCGTTCCGGTGGGAGGGCCGCCCCATAACCTTCCATCCCTGGCAACGCGATAGCCAAAGACCCTCTCGACGCGCCGGGGTCAACGCACGCGATATGTGAGGACGGCCGCGGAATGCGCCGGCAGCGTGATCTCCCGGTGCTCTCCCGGCTTCAGCGGGCGCGTCTCGATGCGCACGGCGTCCGGATTGCCAGGCGCGTTCTGGCTGTCGATCTCCTCGCTCACGAGCGCGGCCCACTCCCCGCCATCCCGTAGCCGCAGCCCCTCCGACTCTATCTTCACGGTGGCAGCCTGGAACGGGTGGCGGTTGACAAGCGAGAGGTAGAGCTCCCGCCCATCCTTGCTGAGAGACGCGGCCGCGTCGACCGCGGGCACCTCGCCCACGCCGGGCAGCGCCACCTGGCCGCCCTCAACGGCTACCGGCACGCCCGAGACACCGCTGCGCTCCGAATGCAGCTTGAGCGCCAGGTAGACCGGGGTGGCATCGACCTGCTCCGGCGTCACCTGGAGGGCGCCGCCGGACGGGGTCCACAGCCCCAGGTGGGCCCGGTCAACGCGGTCGCCCAGGCGGGTCAGGGCGTTGAATACGCCACACGCGAAGAGCCCGGCAGCAAGGCTCTTCTCTGGAGCAGGCCCCGCCTTCTCCAGGGTGAGGCTCCATTCATCGAGGGCGAGCCGAACCGGCCTCTCCGGGGGCGCGCTGGCGGAAGCCGTGGCCACCAAACGCTGCAACTGCGCTTCCAACTGCGCCGCCCCAGCCACCGCGGCCGAATAGGCCATCAGCGGGTCGCCCGACGGATCCAGCGGCAAGGAATAGCGTACCGAGAGGTAGTCCAACTCGGGGGCGGCGGTCGCGAGCTGAGAGCGGCTCCAGGCATTGCGGCCCCGGCCCTCGACGCTCAATCCGCCCACGCGGATATTCGGATCCACGCCGCGCATCGCCTGCGCGAACTCGACCGCGCGTACGGCGTCGTGGAAGCCGGGCGCCAGACCCAGCTCCACGCGGCCGAATCCGTCATTGCCGACTCCCCAGGTGCGCACGCCGAACGGCTCGGTGCGTCCGTTGACCGCACGAACCCGGCCCTGCGCCGACTCGGCCAGCCCGTTACAATACTCAACCCAGCGGGCCGCTTCACGCGCGGAGCCTTCGCCGGCGTTCACCACAAGGCAGGGCTCGGCACCCACCCGCCGGCAGAACTCCAGGAACTCGTGCGTGCCAACATCGT
>DUUU01000338.1 GCA_012841485.1 Armatimonadota bacterium | reverse complement strand
GGCGCCCCGCACGCTCGAAACGGCGCCGCGCTCCATCGAGCAGTGCGCCCGCGCCGGCTACGCGCCCTGGCTGGCATCTCCCACCAGGGGGATCCGGTGATGCGCGATGCCTGTTTCCTGGAGGAGAGCCAGCGTGTGCTGGTGGCAGGTGAAGAGGAGCACCTGCGTCTTCTCGGCAAGCCTCGCAACGATCCGGAGCGCCCGCTCGTGGCGCCGCCGGTCCAGGTTGACCAGGGCATCATCCAGGACGACCGGGAGGGGGAGGCGGTCCACGGCCTGCTCAATCGCGGCCAGGCGCGCGCAGAGCATCAGGGCATCGCGCGCCCCCCGGCTGAGGCGCTCCTCATCTCGCTCGATCACTCGACCGTTCTCCTCGCGCAGCACGCGGACCGCGCCATCGCTCGCGATGATCCGGCCCCAGCGCCCCCCGGTGACCTCCTCGAAGAGCGCGCCGGTCCGACGCACCGCTTCCGGCTGGCGCTGTGCCTCGAAATCGCGCCGGGTGAGCGTCAGCAGCGCGTGTGCGACGGTCCGGGGGGCCCATGCACGCCGAAGCTGGACCACTCTCGCGCGGGCCTCCTCGCGCCGGGCCTGGGCCTCCGCCAGGGCCTCATCCTGGCGCAGCTTACTGATCGCGTCCTGGAGCGAGCCAATTGACTGCTGGGCCTGGTCACGCTCCTGAACGAGCGCGACCTCAGTTTCAGTGAGCTTTGCCGCTTCCTGTTCGAGGGCATCCCAATCGGCGCTCTCCAGGCGTTGCATGAACTCCTGCCACTCCTCTTCAGAGCGCGTGCTGCGCAGCTGGCTCTCCACCTCTCGGAGTTCCGAAGTGAGCCTGGTCCACTCCTCGTGATCCCGCGCGCGCCGGAGGAGGTCATTCTCATCCGCTGCCTGCGCCCCCCGGAGCACCTCTTCCATCTGCCGCTCGGCCTCATCCGCTGTGGCTTCGGCCTGCTTGCACTGCTCCCCGGCTTCCCGTTGCTTTTCAAGCAGGTTGCGCCGGCGGAGGTCATTCTCGCGCTCCTCTTTCAGGCGTTCTCGCCACTGCCGGGCGGCGTGCAGGCCCCAGGGGTCGTCCGCCGGGATCTCCTGGCCCAGGGTGGCTGCCAGAGTCTCGGCTTCTTCACGGAAGCGCTCCAGGCGCTCGCGCAATCTCTTCGCTTCCGCGCTACGCTCGTCGTGCTCCCGGAGCCGGGCCTGAACAACTCGCGCCCCGTCCAGGTAGGTCCGGGCCGCGCCCGGCTGGAACTCGGGCGGGAGTCCGAGGGATTGGAGAAGCTCCCCCCATGCCGCCTGGGCTTTCTCCGTGGCGTCTTGCGCCCGGTGCTCTTCCGCTTCCAGGCGTTCCAGCTCTTCGGCGGCGCGCTTCTGCCGGGCTTGCGCGCTCTGGAGCCGCGTCTCCAGCTCTTTGCGCCGGACCATCGCTGCCTGCGCCTCTTCGCGCTCTCGGACGAGCTCCTGGCGCCGCGCTTCGACCACCGCTTCCGTGACCTCTTCTGGCAGCTGGGCCGCGGCCGCCGCTTCAGCGAGCCGGGTTTGAACCTGATTCGCGGCCTCACCGGCGCGCGCGAGCGCCACCGCCGCGTCCTGTAGCTGTTCCGGGGTCACGGTGAGCTCCGGCAGGGGCGGGAGCGGCTGGCGCGCCAGGGGAACTGGCGCCGGCGTGCCAAACGCAATGGCAAGCAGGAACGCGGCGCCAGCCAAGCAGTAGGGCGCCCACGCCTGGCCCAGGGCGTAGCCTGCCACGGCCGCGAGGAGGAACAGGATACCTCCGGCGAGAGAAAAGCGCCGGCGCCATTGAGCCGCGCTTGCCATCGCCTTCTCCTGGGTGGCGCGATCGTCTTCCCACTGCCGCGCCTGCGCCTCGGCCTGGGCGCGGGCCTCACTCTCTCGCTTGTGACGCGCGACCAGGTCGTCATGCTTTTCCTGGGCGGTCTCATGATCGCGGCGCGCCACACGCCACTCGGTTTGGAGCGCCTGCCACCTCTCAACCTGCTCGACGCGCGCGCGAAGCGCGTCGACGTCCACCGGCTCTGGAAGCGCGTCGAGGGCCTTCTCCACCTCGGCGACTTCATCCTCCGCCTGCTCACGCTCGCGCACGGCGTCGCATTTCGCTTTCTCCGCCTGAGCCTGCGCGGTTTCCACTTGGGAGAGGGCGGACGCGGCCTCTTCCAGCTTGCTCTGGGTCGTGGCGGAAGTATCGAGATTGCGGAGAGTAGCGATGTCGGCATCGTGCCCGCACCTGCAGTCCGCTTCCTGCCGGGCGGCTGCGAGTGCCATCTCGGCCCTCTGCTCTGCCTCTTGCAGCTGGCCTGGCAGTTCTCGGTGCTGGGCTGCCTCATCGGCGAGTTTCTCCACCGCGCCGGCGTGCGTAAGCAGCGTCTCGTCTACCCACAGCCCGTCCAACTCGCGCTCGATGCTTTGGGCGCGCGAACGGGCCTCATCAGCCTGCGTTCGCGCCTCGTCGTGGCGCTCTCTCGCCGCCTGATAGTCGCGTTCGGCGGTCAATGGGAACTCGGCCACGTCAGCCAGCGGCTCGAGTTGTGTGCGGAGGCTGGCGGCCCGGTTCCACGTCTCGCGCGCGTCCAGAATCTCCCGGCAGCGTGCCAGGCCCTTTCTCACGCCGGCGAGTTCCTCGTCCAGTTCGGCAACGCGCTGGCGCTCGCGCGAGAGTTGGCGCTCGTAGTCGTTGAGCTGCGCAGGTTGCTGCGAAAGACGGAGCACCTCGTCGCAGGCATCCTTCCATTGCTTCATCACCTGCTTGATGGCTGTAAGGGATGCGGCTTTCTCCGTCTCTTTGATTGCATCGCGCAGCTTCTGGCCCATCGGGTCGGCCTGGACGAGGATGACGTCGCGGAGTTCGTTGCACCATTGGAGATCATCCAGGCCAAGGGCGTAGACGCTCTGATAGGTACCACGAGAGGTGTTCCCCAGCCAGTCGCGGTTGAACGTGTCCAGGAGAACGTTTGGACCGCCGTCCGCGGGCTTGAGAGTGAACGCGCCCTTGCCGCGAACATCGCGCCGGGTGAGGTGCCAGAGTGTGCCGTCGTGCCACAGGATGGCTTCCACGTGCCGCTTGTCGTTATCGGGCACGTACTGCTTGCTGACGGCCGAGCCGAAGAGCAGGAAGCGGATGGCGCCGAGCAGCGTGCTCTTGCCCGTTTCGTTCGGGCCGAAGAGGGCGTTGAGCCCGGGCTGCAGGTCGCCCACCTCCCAATCGGCGAACTCGCCGAAGCGCACCAGCTTGATTTGGTCGATCCTCATGATTGTACCGGCTCCTCCTC
>DUUU01000337.1 GCA_012841485.1 Armatimonadota bacterium | reverse complement strand
GGGATCGTCACCCTGCGCGATGATGGCGTGACGCTCATCGACGGCCAGCCGTTCTTTCCTATCGGTATCTACGCGGTTTGGAAGCGCGAGCACAACCGCAATAGCTTCGACCGCGCGTTTCAGGAGCTGAAGGAGGCCGGCTTCAACACGGCGCACACCTACAATTCGGCGCGCACCGGCGAGTTTCGCGAGTTCCTGGATGCGGCGACCCGTCACGGGTTCAAGCTCTTCCTCTCGGCGCGCGGGGGCGCCAACACACGCGATCCGGCCAGCGTTCTGATCGATGTGGCCACCGAAGAAGGCGAGAGCGCCCTCCTCGCCTGGTACCTGGCTGACGACACCGCCAGCCACATCGGATCCGAGGAGCTGCGCCGCGTTCATCAGGCGGTGCGCGCTATAGATCCGGCCCATCTCACCATCCAGGCCGATCCGGTCGGCCCTCCAGAGCGCTCTCGCTACGCGGATTATGTGGAGTCTACCGACGGCTTCCTCCCGGAGCTCTATCCCATCCGAGGGGATGAGCCCGATCAGGTGCCGCGCATCATTCGCGACATGAAGACCATTGCCGCCGACCTGAAGCGCGCCGGCACCACCCGCAAGGCGATCTGGGCGATCGTCCAGGTCTTCGAGGGCTGGGGGTGGCCGCGGTATCCGACCGACGCCGAGGTGCGCGCGATGACCTACCTGTCGCTCATCCACGGGGCAACCGGGATGACCTACTACACCTACGGCGGCCACGGCAAGAACCACGGGGCCACCCACGACCCTCGGGTCTGGGCCAATTTGAAGCGGGTGGCCGGCGAACTGGCGCAGCTCCAGAACGTTCTGGTCGAGCGCGATCCCGGAGTGAAGGTGGCCTGCGAAGTGGTGGCCGGACCAGCACGCGATGCCTTGGGCTACCCCTCCATCAGCACGATGGTGCGCAGGCACGACGGCTTCACCTACCTCTTCGCGGCGAGCTCGAGCGCCGAAAACGTGAAAGCGCGCCTCCGCGTGCTCGGACTGGGCCAGAGGGTGGAATGCCTCTTTGAGGAGCGCGCTCTCTCCCCGCGTGGCGGCTTCCTGGAGGATACCTTCGCGCCCTATGGCGTCCATGTGTACCGATGGCAGGCGCCGTGAGCCGTGAGGAGGAGGCGAGATCCCGGCATCGAACGAGCGGTTCGAGGGCCCGGCCCCGGCGCGCAATGGGCCACGCGGCTCACTGCAAAGAGAACACCTATCGGGTGGAAAGGAATGGCGTGAGATGAGGCTCCTGTGGGCGATCGCGCTCTGCATCTCTCTCGGCGCGGGCGCGCCGCTCTCGGCGGCGACGATCCTGTTCGACTTCGAGACAGACGAGGATGTGACGCTGTGGCATGATGAGCGCAAGACCACGCTTGGCGACGATAAGCGGCTGGAGCGCACCCAGGCGTTTGCCGCCTCGGGCCAGTTCTCGATGCGCTTCTGGACAGCGAGATGGCGGCCGGAGGAGCACGGCGGCGCTCAGAAATGGCCGGCCTTCGAGGGAAAGCCCCCGATCACCGACTGGTCGCGGTACGACCGCCTGGTGATGGAGCTGGTCAACGTGACAGACACGCCCCATCAGCTGTCGCTCTTCATCACGGACTCGGAAAAGCCAACTCGTCAGGGCCTGAACCACCGCGAGGTGATTCCCGCGCACGCCCGCATCCAGGCCGTGATTCCCGTGCGCAAAGGTTTCGCCGCCCGGAAGGTAGATGCGACCGATATCCAGGTGATGCACTTCTTTACCGAGGACCCGCCCGAGGAGATGGTGATCCACCTCGACCGGCTGCTGCTCCTGGAGCCCGGCGAGGAGATCCCCCCCCTTCCCGCGAGTTACTTGAAGGAGCTCGCGGCGCTTCAGGCCCCCCACGTGCAGAAAGCGCGCTCCGACCTCGCTGAGGCCGCCGGCCGCCTGGAAGAGGCGGCGCGCGCGAAACCGCGCCTGGCAGAATGGGCGGCGGAGGAGATTGCCGGCCTCCAGAAGCGGCTCTCGCGGGTTGAGGCCGCTCTGGCGCAGGGAGACGAAGCGGTGCTCGATGCGCCGCAGGCGATGGCGCGCCTGCGACAGGAAGCCGCTGGATTGGAGTCGCTGCTCGCCCTGCGCCTGCGGTTCGAACGGATCCGACCGGCCGTGCAGGTTGGCTCCGCCGAGGATGTGGTCGTTGGCTTTGCCAGCTCAATGGAGAAGGTGTTGCCACGGGCAGGCGCCATCTCACTGCAGACCCGAGAGCGCGTGCAGATCGCGCTGGCGCGCAATGAGAAGGAGAGCCTGCAGGTGGTGGTTCTCCCCTGCGAGCGCGACTTGAAGCGCGTGCAGGTGCGCGCGCGTGACCTCTTTGCCGGCCCAGGGAGGCGCTTCTCCGCGCGCAACATCCAGGCGGTGCCAGTCGGCTACGTGGAGACCAGGGCCACGCCTCCCTACGGCTCGCCGCATATCGGCTGGTGGCCGGATCCGATCCTCGACTTCATGAAGGATGCCGATGTGGCGAAGGGAGATGCGCAGGCATTCTGGATCCGCGTCCGCGCCCCGAAGTCGCAAGCCCCCGGTCTCTACCACGGCAAGCTCGAAGTCCTGGTCGAGGGCCGGCCGCGCTTCGCTTTCGACCTAGCGGTGCGCGTCTACGACTTCGCCATGCCGGATGCCTCGCCGCTTCCGCTGGCGATCACCTTCTCGCCCCACGATCACCCGACCGATCAGACAAAAGAGGTGCAGGCGAAGTGGCGGGAGATGGAAGAATACCCGATCAATGCCTGGCGGCGACACCGCTCGCGCTGGGCCGACTTCCTGGCGGACTACTACATCACCTACGATAGCCTCTACGAGTACTCGGGATGGGAGCCCAACTTCGATGACCTGGCGCGCCTGCACCGCCAGGGCCGGCTGGGGCGCTTCAACCTCGGCTACTTCCCCGTCTACACGGAGGAGGGCTGGCCCGATGTGATCAAGCGGATCCGGGCGCGCTATGAGAAGGCGAAGGCGCTCGGCCTCCTGGAGTACGCTTACATCTACGGGTGCGACGAGCATCCGAAAGAGAAGTTCCCCGGAGTTGAGCGCGCGGCGGCTGCCCTGAAGAAGGAGTTTCCCGATGTCATGGTGATGACCACCACCTACGACCACAGCTTCGGCCAGGATTCGGAGATCCAGTCGGTGGATGCCTGGTGTCCGCTGACGTCGCGCTTCGATCCGGAGCGAGTGGCGGGCGCGCGCGCCCGGGGCAAAGAGGTGTGGTGGTACATCTGTTGCGGGCCGCATCATCCTCACGCCAACATGTTCATCGAGTATCCCGCGATTGAGGGCCGTCTCCTGATGGGCGCGCTGACGACGAAATACCGTCCGGATGGCTTCCTCTACTACCAGATCAGCATCTGGAACTCGCGGAAGCCGATCACCGGGGGCCCCTTCACCGATTGGGACCCGCGGAGCTGGACGAGCTACCATGGCGATGGCTCCTGGACGTGCGTTGGCCCCGGCGGGATACCCCTGGCGACCATCCGCCTGGAAAACTTCCGCGATGGCCTGGAAGACTACGCCTACGCTCGCATTCTCGAAGCCACAATCGCGAGGGTGGAGGCTTCGCCACAGCTGCATGAGCGCCGGGCCGAGTGGCTGAAGACGGCGAAAGCCGCGCTCGAAGTGCCCGCGGAAGTGGCGCAGAGCCTGGCACGCTACACGGATGACCCCTCTGCGGTGTACCGATGGCGCGATCGGATCGCCCGCGCTATTGAGGCGGCGGGCACGCCCCCTGCGTCTCCCTGGGGCAAGGCCGCGCGCTAACCTGCAAAGCGGAAGGGGCGGAAAGAGAGGCCCCTTCCGCGCCCCGCCGATTCAAGCGTCTGACCGCCACCAGGGGGCTTGCCTGCCTCCCCGGGCGTCTCCTCCCTCTCCCGGCTTCCGCGCTCCCCGGCTGGAGGATCTCCAAGTGAAGGATCCGGGCCGATGTGACGTCATAGAGAGTAGAGCGCGTGCTCCCGCGAGATGCCTTCGGGCGCGATGGAGCGTGAGCCAACCGGATAGGGGCCTGGGGGCCTTCGCCTCAGCGCCGGGGAAGCGCCATGCTCTGTGCGGCGGAGGGCCTTTGCGTGAGACGATGAGATTGTGGAACGAAACGAGAGAGGAGGACGGGAGGGGCAGGGGGCCCATCGCCCCTTGCATCCCCGGGATCTTTATGAAACAGCTAGCTCTCGCCCTGGCGCTGCTCGCATGGGCGGTGCCGGATGGGGTAGGCGCGGCGGAGGCGACTTTGCCCGTCTCGAAAGTGACGGTTTTCAGCTCGGGGGTGGCCTACTTCGAGCACAACGGGCGCGTGACCGATGCGGCGGAGGTCACGATGCGCTTCAAGACGGAGGGGATCAACGACCTCCTGAAGTCACTGGTGGTGATGGATCTGGGCGGAGGCAGCGTGAGCAGCGTCAACTACGCCTCGCGCGAGCCGCTGGAGCGCGCGCTGAAGGGCTTCGGCGTGGACCTCACCGGACAGCCGACCCTCCCGGAGCTCCTGCGCCAGCTTCGCGGGGCAACGGTAAGCGTACGCACCCCGGAGTTGGCGTCCGGCAAGATTCTGGCAGTGCGTTCCCAGAAGAAGCAGCTTCTGCCCGGGAACGTGCTGGTCGAGGAGCAGATCCTGGAACTGGTGACCGAGGAGGGCCTGAAGGCAATCCCGCTCGATTCCATCCGAAGCGTCTCCCTGGCGGATGCCCGCCTGAACGCGGAGCTGCAGAAAGCCCTCCAGCTTCTCGCAGAGAACCGCGACGTGGATACGCGCCCGGTGACCCTCCGCTTTGCCGGCAAGGGAGAGCGCCTGGTGCGCGTCGGCTATGTGGCCGAGGCGCCCGTCTGGAAGAGCAGCTATCGCCTGGTCTTCGATGAGGCCAGGAAGGACGAGGCGCTGATGCAGGGCTGGGCCGTCGTGGAGAACACCAGCGAGTCGGACTGGGAGAAGGTGACGCTCACGCTCGCCTCTGGCCGGCCGATCTCCTTCATCCAGGATCTCTACACGCCTCTCTATGTGCCCCGGCCCGTAGTGCAGAGCGAGCGCTATGCCTCGCTGCGCCCACAGGAGTACGCGGAGGGCATGGAGACTCTGAAAGCTCCCGCATCCAGCAAGGCGATGCAACGCCGGGAGGCCAGCGGCAAGCCCCCGGCCGTGATGGCGCCTGCCCCGGCATCCACCGCCATTGCGGCAGATGCGGGCGCGGCCAACGGTGCCATGCGCTCGGACCTTCAGCCCGCCGCGACCGGGGAGACTGCCGGCGAACTGTTTGTCTACCAGATGAAGGAGCCGGTGACGATCCCCCGGCGGCAGTCGGCGATGCTCCCGATCATCAACCAGAAGGTCCAGGCGCGAAAGGTGAGCATCTACAACCAGCGCGCCCTCGCAAATCACCCGCTCAGCGGCGTCTGGCTCACCAACAACACCGATCTGACCCTTCTGGCTGGTCCGGTCACCCTCCTCGACGGCGGCACCTATGCCGGCGACGCCCTCCTCGGCAACATCACGCCCAAGGAGCGCCGCCTCCTCAGCTACGCCGTGGACCTGAAGACGACGGTCGATTCGTCGGTGAAGAGCTCGAAGAAGATCGCCAGCGCCCGGATCGTTCGCGGCACGATGACGATCACCCACAAGAGGTACTTCACCCAGACCTACTCGCTCAAGAACAAGGCGGACGAGGAGCGGGTGGTGATCATCGAGCATCCCTTCAATCCGGAGCGCACGCTCATCGAGCCGAAGGAGCCTACCGAGAAGACGCCCGAGTTGTATCGCTTCGAGGTGACCGTGCCCGCGGGTGCAACGCGCGCGTTTGACGTGCGCGAAGAGCAGACCGAGATGGAGATGATGGATCTCCTCCCCGCGGACTTGGGCACGCTTCAGATGTACGCCTCCAGCGACGAGATCCCGCGGAAGACGCGCGAGGCGCTCGCCGAGGCGGTTCGACGGCGCCAGGCGCTCGCGCAGGCGGAACGCGAAGTGACCGATCTGACCAAGCAGATCGCCGACCTGCGGCGCGACCAGGCGGAGACGCGGTCGAACATGGGCGCCGTGACCCGGAACAGCCAGGCCTACGAGCGCTTCGAGAAGAAGCTTCTGGAGAGCGAGACGCGAATCGAAGCGGTGCAGAAAGAGCTTGAGGCGAAGCGCGACGCCGCAGAGAAGCTGCGCCAGGAGCTAAACGACTACCTGGCCGGCCTAAACGTGGAGTAGAACCGGTTGCATCCGGGCGCGAGAGAAGCGGGG
>DUUU01000336.1 GCA_012841485.1 Armatimonadota bacterium | reverse complement strand
TATGATCTGGAGGCGTGGCTCCCTGGCCGCGGCAAGTACGGCGAGGTCACTTCCACATCCAACACCACTGACTATCAGGCGCGTCGCCTCAACATTCGCTTCCGGCGCAACGAGACCGGCAAGGTCGAGTTCGTCCACACCCTCAACGGCACCGCCGTTGCCACCAGCCGGGCGATTCTAGCCATTATGGAAAATTATCAGCAGGAGGATGGCAGCATTCGCGTGCCGGAGGTGTTGGTTCCTTACATGGGAGTGGAGGTTATCGCGGGTCCGGGGGCATAGGCCCGCAATGCAGGCGCGCGGCGCCACGGAGGCAACAGCGATGGCTGCGGAGAGTGAAAAGCCGGAGTTCTCCGTCGCGCCGGCCGCGCCGGAGGATTGGCCCTGGATGCTCCGCCGCTACGAACGCACCGCATGGGAGAGCCTGACGCCCGATCTGCGGCGGCGCCTGAGCCCGCGCGACGTACGCCGTCAGGTGAGCGCGCAGGTCGAGGCGTTTCGGTCGGCTGCTGGAGATTCCTTCGCGGCACACGTGGCGCGCAACCGGCAGGGGAAACGCGCCGGCTTCATCTGGGTGCAGGAGAACCGCCACGGTTTCACGGGAGAGGCGCGCGCCTACGTGCTGGAGGTGTACGTCTCGCCCACGCAGCGAGGCAGAGGGCTAGGCAAGCGGTTGATGGATTGGGCCGAGGAATGGGCCCGCGCGCGCGGCCTGAGGCGCATCGCCCTGAACGTGGCTGCGCACAACGCTCCCGCCAAGGCCCTTTACGAATCGCTTGGCTACGCGGTAGAGACGCTCCGCATGGCCAAGGAACTCGCCGGCGGGGATTGACCTCGCCGGCCCCGTGAGTGGGAACGGCCCCAGCGACCGTTGGGGCGCCAGGGCCGTTCCGGCTGAATCCTGAGGCCGCTCAGTCTTCCTCGACGGAGTAGAGACGGGCTGGCGTCCCCCCATGCCGGAACCACTTCACGTGCCCGTCGAAGAAGGCGAAGTTCATGCCATCCATATGCCGGGGCTCGAGGAGCTGCGCGGAGATCTGCTTGTCGATAGAGATGGTGCCGCTGCCCGGCCAGTTCACTTGCCGCGGGCCGATCCGGTTGCAGTTGTCGCCCTCACCAAGCATAATCGTCTCCGCGGGGAGCGGGATCTCCGACATCGCCAGGGCCTCCGCGGCCCCCTTCTTGTCGCCGTTGAAGTAGCCATAGTTACGCCCGTACGACCACACCTCCATGTTGGTCGTACTGCCCTGGTAGGTGGGGCGCGCGCGTTCATCGCTGGGGCACTTCATCACGCCCGTGTTCTTCAGATAGGGCACGACCAGATGGGGCCACGAGTAGTTGACCATCGCGCTGGTGAAGGGCGACGGCAACTGGTTCGAATCCGGCGTGTAGCGGCAGTGCGGCATCTTTTCGTCATAGTCCTGCACGTACTGCACCAGCCCCATCGCGATCTGCCTCAGGTTGCTCTGGCAGTTCGACTTGCGCGCGTTCTCCCGCGCCCTCGCGAAAACGGGGAAGAGAATCGCCGCCAGAATGGCGATAATCGCGATGACCACTAGCAGCTCAATCAGCGTGAAACCGCTCTCACACCTCCGCATGCGTCTCATTGGCTCCTCCTCTACCGCGACCGGCCACGGCAGTCCGACTCAAGGCATCGAGGACGCGCCGATCCGGCATCCCGATCCGGCGCGTTTTCCCACGCGGCGCCTCAGACCGACCGCTGACCAGACCGGACCGCCCGCGAGTTCAACCCGCGTCGTCCGGGGCCACGCGCTCGTTAGCCTCCGGATGGCATCCCCTAACGGATCAACCGCCAATTGCACACGAGATCAGATTCCCGAGAGGCGGCGGCACTCCTCTACACGCACGCTCTTCGGCGGCGATGCGGTCCAGGCCCGGCTCGATCACCAGAATGCGCCTCTGGGACCGACCTCACGGATGGTGGATAGCACCGCACCCCATCGCAGGAAAACAGCCCGCCAGGGTTGGCCAGGCACACCGGTCCGCTCCCCCCGGGCGGGGAGAGCGGACCTTCACCGGCGAAAGCCTCGAATGGCTCAGTCTTCCTCGACGGAGTAGAGACGAGCCGGCGTCCCTCCGTGCCGGAACCACTTTACGTGCCCGTCGAAGAAGGCGAAGTTCATGCCATCCATATGCCGGGGTTCGAGGAGCTGAGTGGAGATCTTCGCGTCGACGGAGACATTGCCGTTGCCCGGCCAATCCACAGAGCGCGGGCCGATCCGGTTGCAGTTGTCACCCTCGCCGATCATGATCGTATCTGAGGGCACCGCGATCTCCGAGAGCGCCAGGGCATCCGCGGCGTTCTTCTTGGCCCCGTTGAAGTAGCCATAGTTGCGCCCGTAGGACCACAACT
>DUUU01000335.1 GCA_012841485.1 Armatimonadota bacterium | reverse complement strand
GCGACACTCCGCTATTCCACCCACGATTGCCGGAGCGCGCGAGCCATCGCGCTTCACCGCACTCCGATCCGAATGCGCGTACAGGCCGCTGCCTCCGGGCGACGGTTACAGATGCTGTTGGCGTGAAGTATACTAGCATAGGCGCGAGTCCGGTGTCAACGCCGGGTCCGGCGGCCAGCCAGGGAGTCCGGGATAGGGAGAGGGCCGCCCTCACGCGCGGAGCTCGAAGCACCGCGCGGCTTGTGAGCGAAGCCCCTTCGGGGGGCCCCCTCCCAGCCACCGCCACCGAACCGCGAGCGACGGGAACCGGTAACAGGGCGAACACCAAGGGTTCGGCCCTACCGAACGTTCGCATGGGCTTCGCGTTGTTCGCGACCGCGTGGCGCCCTCGAAGGACGCCAAAGGCGTCCAACAACAGAGCCCAGGGTCTCCTGATCCTGGGCCTCGCGGACAGAAAACACCTGGCACCCCGAAGGGGTGCGACAATCCGTGGTGCCGGTTTGTCCGAGCCCGTCCCCTTCATCCGTGGCATCGCCACGCGCCCGAGTCCGGTGCCAACGCCGGGTCCGGCTGGCCGGGGCCCGGCCTCGACGGCTCAGCTCTCCGCGGTGGCCTCACCGGTGATGCGCGCGCGCACTTTTGCCCAGGTCGGCGTCTTCAGAAAGCTCTCGGCAGCGTTGTGGAGCATCTCCTCCCAGAGCGCCACGGGGGCGGCAAAGGTGAGCTCGTCGGCGCGCACACAGGGCCGGGCCGAGGGGTCGAACATCCCGAGCACGGCGCGGGGCAGCGGCCTCCTGCCTTCGCATAGGGGGCGTGCCACAATGCTACCACACCCCGAGGAGAAGGGGACGATGGCGGCGTCTTCTTCGCGCGCGTAACCGGCGAGGAAGACCAGTCCGGCCAGCTCATCGCCATTCGCGAAACAGAGGATCACATCCGGCTGCTCGTCTTCTTCCAGGACGGCGACCTGCTTGAAGATGGCGTACTTTGCCGGTGCCGGGCGCACGTCGTTCTGGCGCATCGCGGCCTCCACCAGCTCGGGCGACTTCTTGTAGTGCTCGCCCTCCAGCTTCCCCGGGATGCCGGTGGAGACGAAATAGGTCAGATTCTCAGCCGGCTCGCAGAAGCCAAGGTAGACTCCGCATCCGCCGCACCCATAGTGTTCCTTGTCGAAGTAGACGATCCCGCCGCGCTGGGCGCGTGCCAGCGCCCCGACCATGCAGGACCACTTGCCCTCCGGCGGGCGCCACCCGTCCGGCTCGCGATCCGAGTAGAAGAAAGCCAGAGGTTCCGAGCGCAGGCCGATCATCCCCTTCAACCTGGCGGTGGCAGCAACCAGTTCCGGAACGTCCATCCAGGCATCTCCCTTCATGCGGTTGACGGGTATGTTCGCCGCTTGCGCGGAGGCCCCTCCCTTTCCCGCGAAGGTTCTTCACCCGCCGCCGCGAAATAAGGGGGCGTGGCCGGCGTGGCCCCATGGAGGAGAGAAGGATGGCTATCAGTCTGGAAG
Source organism: Armatimonadota bacterium (assembly GCA_012841485.1). The sequence goes on along the minus strand of DUUU01000335.1, from coordinate 1,519 downwards.
GGTATGAAGGCCCGCGTTCCATTCGCCCGCAGGAGCATGAGGCGGTGCGGGAACTCTCCCGCTCGATCTTCTTCCCGGGCAGGCCGCCCTCTCAGGACGGTCCTCGGACGTGGCCGATGGGGCTTCACCCGGATTTCCGCGCAAACTCGCTGGCAATCTTCCACGAGGGCCAGCCCGTTTCCACGATCGGGAGCCTGGAGCGCGACGTCTTGCTCTATGGCGCCCGGCTCCGCCTGAGCTATATCGGTGGCGTGTGTACCCATCCCGACCACCGGAAGCGGGGCCTCGCGGGCGCCCTCCTGAGTGCCTCGTTCCAGCGGTTCCGCGAGCACGGCGTCGATTTCGCATACATCTCCGGCACGCGCCCGCTCTACTACGCCGCCGGCGCGAACCACATCGGCGGCTTCTCGCTCTTTACGGTGCCTCCGGGCGCCCTTGTCGGCGGCCCGGCGGTGGCGCTGCGCCAGGCCACGCCCGAGGATGCGCCGCTCTTGTGCCGCCTGAACGAGCGCGACGGCCTCCACATGGCGCGCACGCCCGGCGACTACGAGCTCCTCCTCCAACACGGCTACTGCGCCGGCCGGCCTTGCCAGTTCCTGATCGTCGAGATGGATGGCGTGCCTGCGGGCTACCTCTTCGGCTGGAGCCTGGAGAAGGAAGGCGAGCGCCTGCTGCGAGTCCTGGAAGTCCGTGGCGAGCGCCTGGCGATCCTTAGCGCGCTGGGGCTTCTGGCGTGGGGTGCCGGCGAAGGCAGCCGCGTGCAGGTGGAAGTGCCGCAGGGCGACCTCCTGGAGGCGCTCCTGCGCACGCGCGGGATGGTCGGCGAGCCAGGGCGAACGCCGGGCACCGTCAAGGTGCTCGACTTCTGCGGCGCCATGACGAAGCTCCGCCCCTATCTCGCGAGCCGTCTTGGGGCCGAGCTGGCGGCTTCGCTTCGGTTTCTGGATGCGGGGAGCCGCTACCTGATGCTTGCGGATGGGGGCGCGTTCACCATCGACGGCGAGACGAACCTCCTCTGGACCCTCCTTGGCGCGCCGGCCGGCGAGACGGCTTCAGGGGTGACTGCAACGGGCAGCCTCTCCGACCTGAGCGAGCGTTGCCTGCCGCTTCCACTTCCCTCCGTGTACCTCAACCTGATTTGAGGCGCCCGGTGAAAGCCGGGCCGCAGAGGGGCGTGGCGTATCTCCATCACCGCGTTGCACGAAGGCTCGCCGTCGATGCGATCCTTAGCAGATAAGGGTAGAGTTTTTCTGAGAAAATGGGTTGACGAAACGCGGCCGGCCTGCTATAATGACGCTGTTGCCGCTGATGCGCCCATAGCTCAGCTGGCAGAGCAGCGGACTCTTAATCCGTTTGTCGAAGGTTCGAATCCTTCTGGGCGCACCATAAGAATCTGATAGAACGAAAGGCTGGAGCGCATCCCGCGTTGCCAGCCTTTTCTTTTTGCCCGGTTCGCGCTTCTCTGGGCAGACCGCGAGTAGAACTGGCGCGTGCCGGGCAGGAACCCCTGCCGGGCTAT
>DUUU01000334.1 GCA_012841485.1 Armatimonadota bacterium | reverse complement strand
GGCCCCCCTCGCGCCGGTCACCCCAGAGCGAGCGCGCGAGACGCTGGCGCGCCTGGATCGGTGGCGCGAGCGGTTTCTCGCGGAGCACGGCACGCGCCTCGTCTTCGCCGCCGACGAGTTCTACCTCCTTGCCGACGAACCCATTCCATCGCGGGAGGCGTATGAGGAATTCCCGCAGACGGAAGATGGAATCGGGCTCTCCCGGCTCTTCCTGGACGAGCTGGAGCAGCTGCGCGGCCGGCCGACGGGCTCCGCATCCCGGCCCGAGCGCGCGATCCTGGTGACGGGGATGCTGGCGCGTCCGATGGTGGCGGCGCTTGCGGAGGAGGTGTCGCGTCTCACCGGGCACCGCGTGGAGGCGCTCGCCGTCGCCAATCGCTTCTTCGGCGAGCGAATCACCGTGACCGGTCTCCTCACCGGAGGCGATATCCTCGCGGCGATCCGCGCCGCCGGCCCGGCCAATCGCGTCTATGTGCCGGATGTGCTCCTGAACGCCGGGCGCTTCCTGGACGACATGACGCTCTCCCAGATGGCGGAGGCGCTGGGCGTGCCCGTGGAGGGCGTCGCGCCCTCGCCCCTGGCACTCGCGCGCACGCTCGCGGCGTGATCCACCACCGGCTGGTTTGCTTCCTGGAAGGCAGGAGTCGATGCGAACAGGAACGGCAGGGCTCCCCCTGCATGGCGGGCACGCGCCCCCGTGGCTTTTCGCGCGCATGGTGCGCCTGTCGCGCGCCATGGTCGAGTACATCGTCACCGAGTGGGGGCCCGCGGAAGTGCTGCGCCGCCTCTCGGATCCCTACTGGTTTGAGGCGTTCGGGTGCGTCCTCGGTTTCGACTGGCACTCTTCCGGGGTGACCACCACCGCCTGTGGCGCGCTCAAAGAGGCGGTGAAGGGCCGCGAGGCGGATCTGGGCCTCTTCGTGGCCGGTGGGAAAGGCGCCGTGTCGCGGCGCACTCCCCTGGAGATCGCCACACACGCGGAGCGGCACACCCTCGCCGTGCCGGGGGAAAAGCTGGTCTATGCCAGCCGCATGTCGGCCAAGGTGGACAGCACGGCAGTGCAGGATGGCTACCAGATCTATCACCACTGCTTCTTCTTCACGCGCGAGGGAGAGTGGGCCGTTGTCCAGCAGGGCATGAACACCGACCTGAAGTGGGCCAGGCGGTATCACTGGCTGGGAACCCCGCAGCACCCCTTCGTCTGCGAGCCGCACGCGGCGGTGTGCGCCTCTCGGCGCGAGCCGCTGGTGCTCAACCTGGTGGCCGCCGAGGCGGAAGCCGCCCGCCAGACCACCGCCGTGTTGGCAGGCGAGCACCCCGAGAAGCTCTCCCGGGAGATCCGCCGGATGCAGGAGCTCACGCTGCCGCGGCACCACCAACTCCTCGTCTCTGACCTGCGTCCCGAGTCGCTGGAGCGCATCTTTGCCAAGACGTACGAGCGCGCGCCAGGGAGCTTCCAGGAGATCCTGGAGATCCAGGGCGTCGGCCCCAAGGCGGTGCGCGCGCTCGCGCTGATCGCGGAGCTGCTCCACGGCGTGCCCTCCAGCCTGCGCGATCCTGCCCGCTATGCCTTCGCTCACGGCGGCAAGGACGGCACCCCCTTCCCGGTCGACCGTCGCACCTACGACCGCTCGATCCAGGTGCTGAGGCAGACCGTGGGATCCGCCCGCCTGGGCGATACGGACAAGGTAGAGGCGATGCGCCGGCTGGCAGCCTGGAGCAACGGGGTCCGCGAGTAGCGGCAAGCTCTCGCCTGCGGGCTGAAACATCCGACCGGGATTCCGAGATAAGGGAGGTCCCGGGGGTTGCCTGCGTTTTCCCGCCCGCGCCCTGCCTTCAATCCCCCGGATGAAGCGCCACCTTGCGCGCGGATCCGGAAGCCCCGCGCTGCTTCCCGGCAGAGCCCCTTCGGGGCTCCCCCTCCCAGGCCACCAAACCGCGAGCGATGGAACCGGAAACAGGGCGAACACCAAGGGTTCGCCCATGCCGAACGGTCGTCTTGATCTCGCGTTGTTCACGACCGCGACGCGGTCGCTCCCCTTCCCTGGGGCCGGCGCGGGGCGGGAGGCCAGGGAAGGGGCCGGGGTTAGGCAACCAGGCGCCTCGCACAGATCGACACCACGGATGGAGAGGACCGCCCGCCTGTTTAGGAGGAGCCTGAAGGGGGTAGAAGAGAATTAAGCGCCTGCCAGGCGGGTGGAACTCTGGGGCTCACCCGTGTGTTTCTAGAACTGGCGGGTCAATGCGCGCCGGGGGGGCATGGCGGCCTGGCGAGGGCCAAGG
>DUUU01000333.1 GCA_012841485.1 Armatimonadota bacterium | reverse complement strand
TGATGATACTCACCGCGTTAGACGAGGTGCACACGGCGCCGCCGCGCTCGCCACAAAACGCTTTCAGGTCGGCACTGGAGTTGACGTAGGTGATCGGCACCGTGCCGTCGCCGACAACGGCAGTCAGTTGCTGCCAGCATGCCTCGACCTGCTCGCGGTTGGCCATATCGGCCATCGAGCATCCCGCCTCCAGGTTGGGGAGGATGACGCGCTGGTGGTCCGCCGCGAGGATATCGGCGCTCTCCGCCATGAAGTGGACGCCGCAGAAGACGATCGCCTTCGCCTCACGCCGGTCGGCGGCCAGCCGCGAGAGCTTGAAGGAGTCGCCCGTGAAATCGACGTGCTTGATGATCTCGTCACGCTGGTAGTGGTGGCCCAGAATCACCACCTCGCTGCCGAGCGCCGATCTGGCCGCGGCGATGCGTGCGTCCAACTCCTCCGGCTTCAGCCGGTGATACTCTTCCGGAAGCGGTTTCTGGATCAAAATCGACATCAGCACAATCCTCTGCCTGGTTCCCCCTTGGGACTCCGCGATAAAGATCGAGATGGCTGCCCCACGCGCGAAGCTGAAGCTCCGCGCTGCTTCTCAGCAAAGCCCTTCGGGCTTCCCCTCCCAGCCCGCGCCACTCCGACTCGTCCGGGAATGCGAACCGGCCCAGCCCGGCAGGGCTTCGCTCACAAGCAGCGCGGGGATTGATCCCCGCGCGCCAGGTTGCGCGCCAGCTTCGAGGCTTCGGGATCCTTATCTCGGAACAACTGCTGGCTCTCCCAAATAGACTCCAGGCAGCATCATTCTATACCCTTCCAGCTTGGGGTGTCAAGGAAGCACAAGGAGTGCGCGAACTCCATGGAAGGGCTGGTGGAGGGAGGCGCTTGCACCGGTGGCCCACTCTCCTCTCGCGAGGGGAGCAGACTCCCGCTCGACCCGAACTCGCGGAGTCAAGGCGCGAGGACCGTGACACGCGCGGAATCCTGGAAGTTGCCGGCCACGGCGCGCACGACGCCGGTGCCCGCGCGGAGGGCCTGGAATCGACCGTGGGCGTCGATGCTGCCAATGCCCCCCTCAACGATCCACGTGGGTACCTTGCGCACGGGTACGCCTCCGTCGATGCTCACCTGGAAGGGCACGCTCTCACCGACCCTGACCTTCACGTCTTGGGGGGTGACTGCCACGGCGGCGACATCATCGATCCCGAGGTGGGCGGGCGCAAGGGCCACGGCGATGGTCGAGAACGAACCGAAATCCGTCTCCACAAAGACGCGCACGGGGAGGCGAGCTCCTCGCTGGGGCCCCTCGAAGGTGGCTTCAAGCGTGCCTTTGGGCATGTTCTCAAACCCAAAGCGACCCTCGTCATCCGTGGTGGTGCGGTAGGGGAGTCCGCCGGGTGCCCGGAGTGAGACCCGCGCGCCGGCCAACGGCGCATCCGGATCCTCCGCGAAGACGACCACGCCGCGCACGGAGCCGGTGCTGCCTCCCCCGCCGACGGGGATACTGCCATCGGTCAGGCATCCCGCGACGGCCCCCAGGAGGAAGCACGCGGCGACGCCGGCGAGGGCACGGCGTAATAAGCCCAACCAGAGACGCAGGCACGCATTCACGGCGAGGCTCTCTCCGCGGCGAATCGACGTTCCAGGGGCGGCCACTCGGCACCCTCCAGGAACAGACGCGCGTCCTCCTCACGACCCAACAACGCGAGGATCCGGGCGCGTTCCAGGTAGATCTGTTCCCGCTCCTCCTCCTCCAGCAGGCCATCCTCGAGCCCCTGGCTGCGCACATCGGCGCGGAGGCGCTCGATACGGGCAACCGCGGCGGCAGAGTGCTCGTCGGCAACGCCCACTTCGCCCCTCTCCAGCGCCATGCGCGCCAGAGCGCCGTGCCCGCGGGCCTGCAGCTCCGGCACCTCGATCTCGACCGCGATCTCAATCGCGCGCTGCGCCGAGCGACTCGCCTCCTCCATGCGGCCGAGGGCCAGTCCAGCGAGGGACAATCCCACGTGCGCGGCGGCCTCAATCTCGCGCGCGCCGATGCGGTCGGAAAGCTCCAGCGCGGTGCCGCACAGCGTGGCGGCGCGCTCCGGCTGGCCCAGGCGCAGTTCCGCGACGCCGCTGCGCTCGGTCAGAAGTGCCTCATAATAGGGAACATGCTGGTCGCGGGCGATGCTCGTGGCCTGGCGATAGTGGTAGAGTGCTTCGCGCGGGAGGCTGCCACGCAGATAGGCATCGCCCAGGTGCTGGTGTGCATAGAGTACCGAGCGCTGAGAGCCCGTCTGCAGCGCGAGTTGTAGGGCGTCCTTGCCTAGCTCCTTGGCGGTGTCGTACTGGCCGATGCTCGCGTAGAGCCCGCACAGCCAGGCGCGAGTCACCGCGGTACGCCCGGCATCGCCCACAAAGCGGGCAATCTCCAGGGCGCGGTGCAGGCGCTGGTGGGCTTCGCCGAGCCGGCCAAGGGCAAACGCGCACACCCCGAGGTTGATCTGCGCCTCGATATGCTGCTCGCGGTGGCTCAGCTTCTCCGCATCATCCAGGCACTCGCGGGCGATTCCCGCGGCGGCCTCGTAATCGCCACAGTCGATGTAGACGTTGGCAATGTTGGCATGAACGTAGAGGCGGCCGAAGGTGGCGGCCTGCTCATCGGGGCTGGTGTCGATGATCTGTAGCGCGGCGTCAAACTGCTCCAGGGCCTGCCGATACTCCCCGAGATGCTCGTAAACGCACCCGATGCAGAGCGTGCCTTTCCAGCGGCTCCACCAATCCTCGGCCTCGGCGACCATGCGCGACTGCTCCAGGGCAGCCTCCGGCCGCCCGAGCTGCAGCAGCACGTTCGCAAGGCTCAGGCGGGCGCTCAACTCCTCCTCGCGGTTCCCCCCCTGATGGAAGAGATCGATGGCGCGCTCCAGGGATGCCCGCGCGGAATCGTGCTCGCCGAGACGGATGCGCGCGTTGCCAATTCGCAGGTGCGCGTCCGCTACCGCACGGAGGTCATCCAGCTCTCGCCCTAGGGAGATGATGCGCTCGCAGGTAGAGATGAGCCCCTTCAGGTCTGCTGGCAACTCCTGAGCGCGTGCCAGTTCGCGCAGGTGCTCGAACGCCTCGCGCAGTCGGCGGCGCTCCAGATCCGAGCGCTCGGCCTGAAGCCGCTCGATCTCCTGCTGGATGCGCTGTCGCTCGTTGTCTAGCTCCGCTTGCGCCTTCTCGACCTGCTCTTCGAAATCCTCGCCTTGGGCGTAGAAGTAGCTGAGGCTCTTTCCGGTGCGCGCGGCGATCTGCTGGAGACGGTGCGGCTGCGCCAGCGTGGAGCCAGCGACATACTGGTAGATAAGCGCGCGCGAGCAGCCAATCTCCTTCGCCAGCTCTTCGAGGGAGAGCCCCGCCGCTTCTGCGGCGCGCTGGATGCGCGTGCCCTGTGCCCGCCTTCCCTCTCGCGTCGAAAGATCCATCGTCTGACCCGGTCCGTTCCCTCACTCAGGCGTGTCTGAACCCGACCTGGCCCCAGTATACCATGCCCGCGTATCGCTTGCAAGGGGAACGATGGCCGTTTGGAGTGCGGTCGACACCGCGGATGAAAGGGGCGAACACGGATGGGCGGGGCGCGCGTGCCCAGCTCCGCCCGATGCATGCGGGGGCGGGTGTTCTCCCGCCCTGGCCCGGGGTGATGGGGTGGTTGCCCATCAAGCGTTCGTAGAACAAGAAGGGGAACTTGGGAGCGCGTCGAATGGGGCAAAGAGCCCGGTGACGACCCACCTTCCATCGCGCGTGCCGGGCCGGAGTGGGGCTTGATGCGGCGGCATGCCGGGGAACCGCTGCGGCAAGGCGCACTGCTTCGGAGGAGGCGACGATGCCCAGGCGACTCGACCGCGGGGGAGACCGCGGCTTCACCCTCATTGAGCTGCTCGTGGTCATTGCCATCATCAGCATGCTTGCGAGCATGTTGATGCCCGTCTACTCGCGTGCGCGCGAATCGGCGCGCAAGATCGTCTGCACCAGTGGCCTGAAACAGATCGCCACGGCGATCAGCATGTACACGGCCGATCACGATGACTGCTACCCAATCGCCTGGGCTTTCTGGGGCCCGGTGAACTCGCCCGCGCTTCCGATGACGCCCAACCTCAAGACGTGCATCGGTTCCTATGTGAGGAACGATGAGGTGTGGTGGTGTCCCTCCTGGTCCGGGCGCTATGGGATCAACGCCTGGGGCAACCCCAATGGCAGCGGGTTCGACTTCATCGTGCCTTCCGCGACCACTCAGGAGGTGATCGGCGCCCCTGCCTCGGACACCAGCCCTGGCTCCTGCTGGTCGGAGGCGTCACTGGCGATGCCAACCGATTACCCCCTTCTGTGGTGCGGGTCGCACTGGACGAACGCCCTCAACGCCCACTCCGGGGCGAGCGACGCGGCGTTCCGCGCCGGAAACGACCGGGGCGGAACAAACATCGCCTACGCCGATGGGCACGTGAAGTGGGTGCCCCTCGACTGGAACAAGTGGATGCAGATCTACCAGACCCGGCGCTGACCGGGTGGGGAGAGAGAGCAATGATCACGGGAATCCTCTTGCGGCTGGCGCTGTGCGCGCTCTTCTTCGCGGTGGCCCGCTATGCCTTGAAGCCGGAGACCTTCTCGACGATGCTCGGGGATCTGGCGGAGCGCTTCTACAAGCCGCGCGATGCCTTCGACAAGGCGAACGCCTATCTGCCCCGCGTGGTCCAGCTTTGCTATGCCTTTAGCGCGCTCTTCTTCATCTTCACCTGGACGTTCCTCTACCATCACGTGCGCCAGCTGAAGGTCGTGGCAGACCCAGAGGGGGGCATCCAGCCCTACACCACGCCGGCCGTGCCTGGCGGGGCAAATCCCTACTCGGGCCTGGCCCCCGGCCAACCATCCGCGCAGCCTGGCCAAGGGCAGCACTATCGCAGCAACCCCTATGGCGGCCAGCCCCAGGGCCAGCCAGCACAGCCGTATGGCGGGCAACCCCAGGGCCAGACAGCTCAGCCGTATGGCGGCCAGCCCCAGGGCCAGCCGGCACAGCCGTATGGCGGCCAGTCTCAAGGCCAGTTAGCGCAGCCGTACGGTGGCTCGCGGTAGAGCACGCATCGAAAGAAGGCGATATCATCCTCATCGAGCGGCCACCCGAGGAGCGATGCTTCCCAAGAAGGAGGATCGAGTTGTGATTGAGGCAGGCGTTGCGATACGCGACATCACCCCCAACGGTCCGGTCTGGATGGATGGCTACGGCGCTCGTGACCGTCCCTCGGAGGGGATCTACGCCCCGCTGACGGCGCGCGCCCTCGCCCTGCGCACGGGGGACACGACCGCCGCGATCGTTGTTGCGGATATTCTCAATCTGGATCGGACGCAAGAAGCG
>DUUU01000332.1 GCA_012841485.1 Armatimonadota bacterium | reverse complement strand
CGGTCATAGGGGCACTGCGGCTCCTGGGCTACGAGAACATCGCGGCAGCAATGCGGTCCATCGCATGGCGACAGGAGGCAGTTCGCCTCGTCTGCGGCTTTGACCCATGATAATCGAAAGGCCCTGTCTGGCCGTTTGAATCCGCTTGACAAGCGAGGGGCGAATCCGCTATAGTGGCTTCATTCATATGACAGACGAGACCTCGTTGTATTGGCGGTTCCCCATACCACCCGGTGCCCTTGATAGGGCCGTTGATGCGTGGACAGGGATGCTGTGAAAGGACGGTTATGGAACAGAAGGAGCAGGAGACGCCAGTGATCCCGGTTGCCCAGGCACAAGAGCCAACAGGCGATGTGACTCAGGAACCGGGTGCAGAGGGAGCGGATCTTGCCAGTACGGCCCGCTCTGCCGAGGTGGAGGTTCCGGCCACCGGAGAAGGCGTTCCCGTCGCCGAGGGAGAGGTAGTGGAGCAATCCGGTGCCGGCGCGGCTGAGGCAGCTGCGGCTGCTGAACCCGAGGTAGCGAAGCCGAGTGCCCCCGAGGTGCGCCCGTACCGTCCTACGGATGACTACATCGTAGGTGAGCGGATCTACCATCCAGTATGGGACGCAACAGGCGTGGTGACGGAGCGCGATCCTCGCGAACAGGTCTTTCATGTGGTCGTGGGCGGTGTGGATGAGCCCGGACGCTGCCACCTGATCCGCGTGGAGTTTGAGAAGGAAGTGCCGGCCAGTGGCGGGGCCAAGCGGGAAGTGCTGCTCATTGCCGACTGGCACGGCCGGGCACTGGAGACGGGTGGCGTCATGGCGCCCCGGTCATCGGCGGTAGAGACGCTGATGGGCCTCGGCGAGACGGGCGAGGAACCTGTTGCCGCGTCTCGCGCGCCCCTCGCGGGCCTTCCCGAGATCCCTGATGTGGAGAGCGACCTGGACCAGGAAGACCTGGAAGACACCGAAGGGGGAGAGGATATCCAGCCCGTCGGAATCTAAGCGAGATGCGCGATCGAACGGGTGGAAACGGAGCGCAGGCCGCGACTGATAGAGAGCGGCGATAGAGCATTCCGCACGAGCGCCCGTTCGTTCGCGCATGCCGCCTATTCGGCGAACCCGCCTACCTCGCTTGATGCGCTTTGGATCCGGGAGTAGGGGAGAGGCTCACCTCTCGAGCTCCCGGATCCCGGAACCGCGCGGTCAGCGACCCATGAGGATGCTCACCAGAGTCAGGATCAGAACGCCAATCTGGTACACCTCGTTGATCCCCATGCTCCGGCCCCGGCGTTGGGCAGGTACCACGACGTAATCGCCACTCTGCAACACCGGGTTGCGCTGCAGCTCATCCTGCTTGGGATCCTCCAGGTTGATCGTCTCTACCTGGGGGCGTTCTCCCGCGCGCGTCGCCCGGCGCAGTTCGATGCGGGCCACTCGCGCGTTTGCCGTCGGGCCTCCCGCGATGGCGATCAAGTCCTCCAAACGCTCCAGCTTGCCTGGCTCCAGGTCGTAGGAGCCCGGTCTGCGGACCTCTCCGGCGATTGTCACCCGCGAGTGAGATCGCGGCACGCGCAACACGTCTCCGGGCTCCAGCGTTGGGTTCTGCGCCGTGGATCCGCCTGTGAGAAGCGCGCGTGCGTCCACCCGAATCACCTTGCCCCCACGGGCGATGTGGACCGCGTCGAGGTCGGCAGCGGGGGTCGGGCCGCCGGCCGCGATCAGCGCCTGCCGGACGGTGCCATGCTCCAGGCCGTAGTCGCCCGGATTGCGCACCTCCCCTTCAACGCGGAGGGCGCCGCGCTCGATGCGTAGGACATCTCCGCGCTCCACTTTGATGGCATCGCGCTCCGAAGCCGGCGTGAGGTCATCCGCGCTCAGGGTGATCTCGCGTTGCCCGCGAATGAGGGTAGCGCGGCTGCGATGTGCCGCCTCCGTGAAACCACCGGCCCGCCGGATCGCCTCTGGGATGGTCAGCCCCTTCTTCCAGGGGTAAGCGCCCGGGTTCTTCACCTCACCCCAGAGATAGACGTGGTCTTTGCGTTGATCGTCAGCTCTGGCAAGAGAGGGCGCGAGCGCCGAGAAGGCGAGGGCGAGAAGCAGTGCGACGGTATGGCAGCGGGTTCCCATGCGGTGTGCTCCTCCTTATCCGAGTGACCGCGCGTGGAAGCGAAGAGCCGGCGGTCGGCTGCATTATAGCATCGGCCGGAGGGCGAGCGCAACCCGGGCCGCGACGCCAGGTTTTCTGGGGAGGTGCGCGTGCCCGGCTCACGTGCCCTCTGTCTCCGCGCCGGCGTCGATACCGCGGATGAAGGGGAAGGGTGGGGGCACCCCGGTCTTGCGTTCCCTTCGGGGGTTGGGGCCTCTCGCCGAGCACCGTCCAGGGTGCGCGGACCGGGGCTCGCAACACGCGGCTGGTAGAGTGCGAAAAAAAGATTCGCCCAGGGGGTTGACAGGGGTAAAAGAACCTGGTATGATATGGGTGTTGACGCGGGGTGGAGCAGTCTGGTAGCTCGTCGGGCTCATAACCCGGAGGTCGTGGGTTCAAATCCCACCCCCGCTCCCAAGTAAGAAAGCCTCGATAGCGATCTCGCTATCGAGGCTTTTTTGATTCTGCGGCATCGTTCGGCTTCCACGTGCTGCCCCTCGCACTCCATCCCCCACGTGCCCAGACCAGGGCCGGGGCTGGCCTCGTAACGATCATGGAGCAGAGCATTCTTCAGGGGAGGGACACGAGCCTCGAGCCTGGGATCACTTTCCCCGTGAGTGGCAGTGGCAACATGAACGCGAGGTGTCGGAAGGGATTCCTGCCTGGGGCCCGAAAATCGGGGGCATGAAGACCACACTCTACGCTCTGACGACCGTTCTGTTGCTGAGTGCCGTCACCGCCGAGGTGGAAGCGCAGGCTGGTGCACCGGACGCTTTCGTCCAGCAGCGCAAGCAGTTGGCCCAGCGTCAGCGCCGCGTCATCTTCAACAACGACGGCAACGAGATCATCTACTTCCCGAAGGATCTGCCGGTGACGGTCGAGAATGTGCTCGCTCGCCGGACGTCGCCCCTCCTCGGGACCCATGTAGACTCGATCTTCTACTGTCCCATCAGCTCCGGCTTTGGCTACTTCACCCACAACACCAAGGTGGGTAGCGTGCTGGAGCACACCTGGAGTGACCTGGGGATCAACATTGCTCGGCCGTTGATCGACCAGGGGACTGATGCCCTGAAGATGATCGTCGATTTCGGACGCGCGAACGGGATTGAGGTCTTCTTCTCGATGCGCATGAACGACACCCATGACGGTGCGCACACCCCGGAGAAGCCCTATCCGCTTTTCCCGCCGCTGAAGGCGAAACGCCCGGATCTCCTGATGGGCACCTACGACAATCGCCCCAAGCATGGGGCGTGGTCGGCCATGGACTACACGCATCCCGAGGTGCGCGACCTTGCCTTCCGCTTCTTTGAGGAAGTTTGCCAGAACTACGATGTGGATGGCATCGAGCTGGACTTCTGGAGGCACATGGTCTATTTCAAGTCGGTCGCCTGGGGCGGCACCGCCAGCGACGCGGAGCGGGCGATGATGACCGACTTGCTGCGCCGGATACGCCGCATGGCAGATGCCGAGGGGCGCAAGCGGGGCCGGCCCATCCTCGTTGCCGTCCGGGTTCCGGATTCCGTCGAGTACGCGCGGATGGTAGGCCTGGATATCGAGCGGTGGCTGGCCGAGGGCCTGATCGATCTGATGGCGGCCACCTGCTACTTCCAGCTCAATCCGTGGGAGCACATTGTCGCGTTGGGGCACAAGTATGGAGTCCCGGTCTACCCGGCGCTGAGCGAGACGCGGGTCCGCGCTGATGGGCGGTATCGCCGGGGCGCCCAGGAGAGCTATCGCGCGCGAGCCGCACGGGTCTGGCAGAGTGGCGCGGATGGGGTGTACCTCTTCAACTTCTTCAACGTCACCGCGCCCATGCTCCGCGAGATCGGCGATCCGAACGTGCTGGCCAGGCTGGACAAGACGTACTTCGTGAATGTGCGCGACTATTCGCCGGAGCTCTACGTCACGGGCGGGAGCCGTCACCAGAACCTGACGGTGCTCAACCCAAACCGCCCGCTACCGATAGCGGACGCCAAGCCGCTGGTCGTGCCTATCCATCTTGGCGAGCGAATGCCGCCGGCGCCGGGCGCCGTGCCGAAGGTGAAGCTGTGCCTGCTGATCCCCACCGCGCGCAGCCCGCGGGTCCGTCTCAATGGCACGGAGCTGCCCGAGGGCCAGCCGGTGGATGGTTGGTGGGAGTATGGAGTGCCGGTATCCGCGATCAAGGAAGGGGCCAACGCGGTAGAGATCGCGCTGGCTGCGCCGCGGGATACCGATGCGACAGAACCCGGCTGGGATGTGGTGTGGACGGCGACGGAGAAGCCGACCGCCCCGTGGAGCACAGACCGCGTCCGCCGCAACACGGCGCTGGAGCTGAAGGATGGCGCGCTGTTGGTCGCGGATCGGGGAAGCGAGCCGGGAGATTACATGCACTGTGTGTACGCCTGGAACGCCCGCCCGGATCGAGAGAGCGTGGCGGAGGTGCAGGCGAAGGTGATCTCCGGTACCAGCTATCTGATCTTCAGCAACGGCGCGGCGACAGACCGGCTGCGCCTGACGCCCGACGGGATCAGCCTCATGTATAGCCGTCTCAAGCATGAGATGAATACCACCGATGCCTTTCACACCTATCGCGTGGTCATCCAGGGGAAGGATCTCAAGGTGTATGTGGATGGGAAACTCGCCCTGGATGCCAGCGGGCGGTTTACCACCGCGGCACCCGGCGGTCGCAGCTCCTTCCAGTTCGGAGCGGCCAACAGCCCCGAGCAGGGCGAGGCCCTGTGGCGCTTGGCCCGCTTGCGAACCGGCGCGACAAGCCTGTTCGACCTCGTTATGACCTTCGATTACCCCTAGCCGCAAGGCGATCTCTTCGCATGCGCTGCCGGTCCCCGGCCCCTCGGCCGGGGACCGGCCTGTACCAGGCATCGCCCTCGGGCTCGGGCTTAACACTTTCGTAACATTGTCTAGCCCGCCTGATGCAACATCACGGGGAGCAGTCAGTCTAAATAGTAACAGCATGTTTTGGAAAAGGTGATTCATGGTCGGTTCGCGTTCCCGCCGCCTCGGTGAGCTGCTCCGCGAGCGGTGCCGCCTCTCTGAAGAACAGATACAGGAAGCCGTTGAGCTGCACCGCAAGAGCGGGCAGCGTATTGGACAGGCGCTCGTATCGCTCCGCTACGTGAGCGAGAGGGATCTGGCCTGGGCGCTCGGCGAGCAAGCCGGTCTCCCGGTGGTGAACCTGGGCGAGTACCCCCTCGACTCGGACCTCCTGGGGCTCCTCCCGGCCGATCTCGCGCTGCGCTCCCAGCTCCTGCCGCTCGCCCGGGAGAACGGCACGCTCACGATTGCCTGCGCCGACCCCTTCAACCTGCAGGCGCTCGATGACATCCGCCTCGTGGTGGGATGCCGCCTGCGTCCTGTGGTCGCCCCGGCCGACGAGATCAAGCGTGTCCTGGAGCACTCCTACATGGAGCGGCTGATCCAGGACAGCCGCGACCGCGATGCGGAGACGTCGTCCGAGGAGATGGATATCGCCGACCTGGAGAAGATGGCCGGCGAGGCGGTGGTCATCCGGCTCGTGAACGTGATCTTTCACCAGGCAGTGCGCGATGGTGCCAGCGACATCCATATCGAGCCGTTCGAGCGCGAGGTGAAGGTGCGCTACCGGATTGACGGCGTGCTGCGCGAGATCTCCTCACCGCCGCGGCGCCTGCACCCGGCGATCGTATCGCGCATCAAAATCCTGGGCGATATGAACATCGCCGAGCGGCGCCTGCCGCAGGATGGGCGCATCCGCCTGCGCGTGGCAGAGCGGCAGATCGATGTGCGCGTCTCTACGGTACCCACGCTCTATGGCGAGTCGGTCGTCATGCGCATCCTGGATAGGGAGACGGCGCTTCGCGGCCTCCCCGAACTGGGCATGGATGCGGAGACGTTGGGGCGCTTCCGCCAGCTTATCCGCCGGCCCTATGGCATTATCCTGGTGACCGGGCCGACCGGCAGCGGCAAGACGACCAGCCTCTATGCCGCCCTCCAGGAGATCTACTCCCCGGAGAAGAAACTATTAACCATCGAGGATCCGGTGGAGTATCAGCTCCCGGGCGTGAACCAGATCCAGGTGCGCCCCAGCATTGGGCTGACCTTCGCCTCGGGCCTGCGGCATATCGTTCGCCAGGATCCGGATGTGATCATGGTGGGTGAGATCCGCGATGGCGAAACCGCCGAGATCGCGATCCACGCGGCTCTCACGGGCCATCTGGTCCTCAGCACGCTACATACCAACGACGCCGCGGGTGCCGTTGCCCGCATCCTGGACATGGGCGCGGAGCCGTACCTCGTCGCCTCGTCGCTCATCGGAAGCGTGGCGCAACGCTTGGTGCGCCTGAACTGCCCTGCCTGCAAGCGTCAGGAAGAGCCGGACCCGGATGCCATCCGAGAAGTGGGCCTCTCTGCGGAGGAGAGGGCGCATGCGGCCTTCATGCGGGGCGCCAAGTGCGAGGAGTGCGGCTTCACCGGCTATCGGGGGCGCGCCGGCGTTTTCGAGCTACTGACGGTCGATGATGAGGTGCGCCGCATGATCACGCAGCGTGCTTCGGCGATTGAGATCAAGCGCCATGCCCTGGCGAACCAGGGGATGAGGACGCTCATCGCCGATGGCCGCGACAAGGTGGTGAGAGGGCTCACCACCATCGACGAGGTGCTCCGTGTCTGCCAGCGCGACGAGCTGTGAGTGGGCTCGAACCGCGAGCCACGCGCTAAGATGGGCAAGATGGTAGGATATCGCTACAACGCCGTTGATAGTGCCGGTCGAGAAGTGCGCGGCCACGTCGAGGCCCCGGATGCCTCGGAGGCGCTCTCGCGTGTTCGCGAGCTGGGGCATCTCCCGGTGGAGGTTCAGGCGGTCGCGCGCAAGGAGGCGGCGGGTGGCAGGGGGGCTGGCGCTCAGGGGAGGAGTGGCCGGATCACCCGGAGCGAGGTGACTGCTTTCACCCGCCAGCTGTCCGACCTGACAGGCGCGGGCCTTCCGATTGATCGGGCGCTCAGCGTTCTGATCGAGCAGAGTGACAACGCGGCGCTCGCGAGCATGCTGGTGGAGGTACAACGGGAGATCCGCGGCGGCCGCTCCCTTTCCGAGACGCTGGCGGCCTACCCGCGCCATTTCTCGCCGATGTACACGAACATGCTTCGCGCGGGCGAGATGAGCGGGCAGCTGCCGGAGGTGGCGACACGGCTGGCGGAGTTCCTGGAGAGGGAGCAGGAGCGGCGCAGCCAGATTGTCTCCGCCATGGTCTATCCCTTGCTTCTCCTTGGCGTAGCGGTCCTCTCCGTGGTCTTCCTCCTCGCCTTCGTCGTGCCGCGGTTGAGCGGTGTCTTTGACGACCTGGGGGCGGATATGCCGCTGCCGACGGTGGTGCTCCTGGCGACCACCGGCCTGATTGGGCGCTACTGGTGGATTCTGTTGGGTGGGTTGGCCGGGGCGTGGGTCTTCGGCAAGGGGTTCGCGGCGACGGAGGCCGGCCGCCGGCAGATCGACGCGCTGGCGTTGCGCTTGCCTGTGGTGGGACGCATTACCACGCGCGTGGTCATCAGCCGTTTTGCGCGCGCGTTGGGAACGCTTCTGGGCGGCGGGGTACCCATCCTCGACGCGCTTGAGATTGCCGGGCAGGCCACCTCCAACCGGGTGACCGTCGATGCCGTGACCAAGGTTGGCGACCTGGTGCGCCAGGGCAGGCCTGTGGCGGCCGCCATGGAAGAGGCGGGGCATTTCCCGCCGGTTCTGCGGCACATGGTGGCCGTGGGAGAGGAGACGGGCGATCTGCCGCGGATGCTCCTGCGCGTGGCGGAGAGCCTGGACTTTGAAGTGGATGCCGCCATGAGGCGCCTGACTACGGCGCTGGAGCCGGGGATTGTGCTGGTCACGGGCGGATTTGTTGCCTTTATTGTGCTTTCCATCCTGCTGCCGATCTTCCAGGCGAACTCGGCGGTGAGGTGATTGAGGAGCAGACGCTCGTAGGGAGAGAGCCGTTTGCGGGAGCCGGGGGGGTGTCCTGAAACCGGCTGCTGCAAGCGCACGGGATAGGCCATTGTAAGGAAGGGGATTCATGCTTCAGCAAAGAACGCGGCGGGTTGCTTCCGCCGGCTTCACCCTGATCGAGTTGCTGGTGGTGATGGTGATCCTTGCCGTCTTGGCGGCTGCCGTGATCCCGCGTGTGGTGGGGCGCACGGAGGATGCCAAGCGCGCGCGCGCCGTTGCGGATATCGAGAGCCTGGGTACCGCCCTCGATATGTACCATGCGGACAACGGCGACTATCCGACGACTGAGCAGGGGTTGATGGCCCTGCGCCAGGCCCCGAGTTCCGAGCCGGTGCCCAGGGGTTGGAACGGGCCCTACCTCAAGAAGGCGGTTCCCATGGACCCATGGGGGAACGAGTTTGTCTATACGTCGCCGGGTGAGTACAACCCCGAGTCGTATGACCTGGTCTCCTATGGCGCGGATGGGCAGCCGGGAGGAGAGGGCCGCGATGCGGATATTGGAAACTGGGAGGAAGAAGAGGGGTACTAGAGCGGCCGGCTTCACGGTGATCGAGCTGTGCTTCATTCTGACGCTGCTGGTCGTGGCAGCCTCCGCCGTGCTCCCGGCCTATCCACAGTATGTGCGCAGCCAGCGCCTCAAAGGCGCGGCGTCGCGGTTGGCATCCGCTATCCGCTACGCCTCGGAGTGGAGCGCGCTTCACGAGTGGCCCGTTCTCCTCAGCTATGATGAGGAGCGCCGTCTCTTCACACTCGCCGTGGAGGAGACCGACCCTACCGAGGAGCTGCTGGCCAGGCCGGTTGCCGCCGACGGGGAGCTGGAGGAGGAGAGGGAAGAGATGCCCGAGCTGGATGGCGCGTGGCGTCTCCTCCGGCTGCCCGGCGAGGTCACTCTGGAAGCGCACGAGGTGGGCGAGGCCGGTTCCGGGGAGAGCCCGGAATTGCGCTTCCTGCCGGACGGGCGATGCGATGATGCCCTCCTCGTTCTGGGCGCGGGCGACCTGCGCCGGAGCGTTCGCGTGGATGGCCGGCGTGGGCGCGTCATGGTCGAGGATGGGGATGCGCTGGCGGATGCGCCGGAGGAGCGTGCCGATGCGCGGTGAGCGCGGCTTCACCCTGATTGAGATGATCGTGGCGACCCTGATTCTTGCCATGGGGATCGCGGGGGCACTGGCCACCTTCGGCGCGATCAGCCGCGCGTCGGGCATGGCGGCCGAGTATGACCAGGCGGCATTCCTGGCGGAGCGCCGTCTGGCGGAGATCGCGGTCCTGGGTGCTTCCGCTCTCACGGAGGAGTCGGGCGACTTTGAGGATGAAGCCCCCGGGTGGCAATGGGAGCAAGAGGTTGTCGAGACCGAGATCGAGGGAGTGATCGAGCTCCGGGTTACGGTCTTCTGGGAGAGTGGCGACCGGCGTCGCGAGTTCCAGGTTTCCACTTACCTGCCCGAGGAGGGAGCGGAGCAAGGTTGAGCGGCTTGGAGCGTGGAGCGCGAATCTGGAAGCGCGCCAGGGCAAACCGCGCCGGGAAGCAGGGTGCGAGAACACTCCCTCCCGCGCCTCGCCATGGGCGCTCTGATGGCTACACGCTCGTGGAGCTGCTGGTTTCGCTCGTGATCCTGGGCACTCTGGTGGGCGGGTTGGGCCTGGCGCTGAGCACGGGGCTGGATGCGGATGAGCGAGCAAGGCGGGAAGGCGAGCGAGCGCAGGAGATCCGCATCATCATCAACGCGCTGCGCGCCGATATTCAGCACGCGGCGCTGACGCCAGGATCCGAACGGTCGTGGCTGATCGGCAACGACGAGAGCGACGGGGAACGCAACACCGATACGCTGCGGCTGACGACGCGCAGTCGTCGGGTATCGCTGAGCCGGCTGGAGCAGCTGGAGTCCTCGTCACCATCGTGGGAGGACAACGCGCCCGACGCGGATTGGTCGGCGGTCACCTATTCCCTGGCACCGGTCGAGGCTGATGGGAGTTTGGGGCTTTTCCGGCGGGAGCAGACCCCGCCAGGCATCGATCCCCTGGATGAGTTGGGCGAGGAGGAACTTCTTTCGGAGGCGGTGACGGGCTTCAACGTGCGCTTCTTCGATGGCGAGGCATGGGCGGACGCGTGGGATACGACGGAGGAGAGCAGTGGCGTTCTGCCCCGGATAGTCGAGGTGACCCTCGATTTCTACGGGGGCGATGCCGAGGAGGGCGGCTTCTCGGTGACCGCGGCGTTCCCAATTCGGGCTCTGCCCCCCGCCGAGGCGACGGAAACCGATGATGACGCCGGCCTCCCTTAGAATGACACGCGGCGCGCGGTCTGGGCCGGGACGGGCCTCCGCCGGACGGGCGCTGGGAGAGCAGCAGGGCTCGGCGCTGGTGATGGCGCTGATCCTCCTGGTCCTCCTCGTTACGCTGGCGACGGCCGCCGCGACCACGGTGCGACTGAGAGTGCGCTCGGCGCGCGCCAACGCGGCCACGGTGCAGTGTACCTATCTGGCGCAGGCGGGAATTCACCTCGCCGAGGCGGTGCTCCGGCGGGATGATACCACGGTAGACTCCCTGGAGGAGGAGTGGGCTACGCTGGGCGACCATGGCGCGGAGGCGTTTCCTCTCGGGTCCGGTTGGTTCCGAGTGGAGATCATCGACGCGGCGTCACGGATGAATATCAACGCGGCGACCAAGGAGATGCTGCTGCAACTGCCGGGGGTGGATGACGCCCTCTCCGATGCGATCCTGGACTGGCGCGAGCCGGGAGAGACCCCGCGTCCGGCGGGAGCCAAGGCGGATTACTACCAGGCGTTGCCCGAGCCCTACCTGCCTCGGGAAGGCCCGTTCGAGACGGTGGGCGAGCTGCTGTTGGTGCGCGATGTGACGCCGGCGCTTCTCTATGGCCCGCCCCAAGAGAGGGGCACGGGGGAGCCGCCGTCCGATGACCGGCCGCTGAGCGAAAAGGTGACCGTGCTTTCGCAAGAACGAAATGTCAACGCCGAGGGGGAGGCGCGCGTCAATCTTAATGAGGCGACGGTGGAGGCGCTCCAGCAGATCGGCGAGCAGACGCTCGGGCCGGCGCAGGCGGTGGCCATCGTGGAGTATCGCCAGCAGCGAGGCACATTTTCCTCCATCGGCGACCTGTTCTCGGTGCCCGGTATCAGCACGGATGATGTGCAGGCGCTCGCGGATCACGTGACGGTGACATCATCGACGATGTTGCCGGGCCGGGTGAACGTGAATACGGCGAGTGAGGAGCTTTTGGCCGTGATTCCCGGGCTTACGCCCGAGACGGCCGCCGCGATTGTGGCGGCGCGCGAGGGGGACCATGGCCCATTCGAGAGCATCGGCGAGCTGTTGGAGCCGGACCTCCTGGATACGGAGGCATTCAGCGAGGCGGTCGATCACCTTTGCACGCGGTCGGCGGTCTTCCTGGTGCGCGCGATGGGGCGAGTTCGAGAGAGCCGCAGGGTGGTCGCCATCGAGGCGCTCGTGGAGCGCACCGGCGAGAGCACGCGCATCGTGAGATGGATGCAGGTGGAGCGTGCCCCAGGGTGGATTGCCTGGGGATGGCCGCGGCGAACCGCGGATCCGGAGACGGGTGGAGAAATAGCGTGGTGAGAGTGACCCGATGGGTGGG
>DUUU01000331.1 GCA_012841485.1 Armatimonadota bacterium | reverse complement strand
TAAAAGTGCGCGACCGACCGCCTGTTCGGTCGCGCACTCTGCAAGCTGTTGTTCACTCAGCCGGCCTGCGCGCTTAGTGGAGGGCCTCCATGACCTGACCGGCGACATGGGGGCTGAGCGCGGGAGGCATGATGTAGACGCCTGAGGTCATCCCCTTCGCCTGGCGGAGGAACTGCTGTGCTTGCTCGATGCCATACCGCTTGGCGTCGTCTCCCTCCAGCTCTGCGAGCACCCGGCGCATCTCCTCGGGGATCTGGATGCCGGGCACCTCGTTGTGGAAGAACTCGGCGTGCCGGCTGCTTCGCAGTGGAAGCACGCCCAACATCAGCGGAAGCCCCACCCGCTCTGCCTCGCGAATGGCGATCTCAAGCACGCTCATCTCGTAGATCGGTTGGGTGAAGATGAAGTGCGCGCCCTCATCCGCCTTGCGGCGCAGCCGGTCGATCTCTTCTTCCGGGTTGCGGGCCAAGGGGTTGTATGCCACAGCGATGAGGAACGCGGTCTTCTCGCCGATGGGCGTGCCCGACAGATCGACGCCGTTGTTGAAGGCGCGCAGGATGCGCACCAGCCCGACGGCATCCACGTCAAACACGGAGGTGGCCGTTGGATAGTCGCCGACTTGAGTGGGATCGCCCGTGACGGCGAGAATGTTGCGCAGGCCGAGAGCGTGCGCTCCCAGGAGGTCTGCCTGAATGGCGAGGAGGTTGCGGTCGCGACAGGCAAAGTGCTGGATCACCTCGATGCCGACGATCTCTTGCACCAGGCGGCCCACCACCATCGGATTCATGCGCAGCCGGGCGCGCGCGCCATCGGAGATGTTGATGCAATCGCACCCCTGGTCGCGGAGCGCCTCGGCGGCCTGGATGAGGGAAGACATGTCGAGGCCGCGGGGCACGTCGAGCTCCACGGTCACCACAAACTTGCGCCCGAGCTTTTCGGCCAAGCGCGATGCCTGTGCCTGGCGCGTGGCCTTGGTTTCGTCCGAGCGCGTTCGTACGCTCACGGCAACGCGCCGCGAGCCGGGCTCCACGCCGCGCACGGCCTGGGCGAGCGCCCGGATATGCGCCGGTGTGGTGCCGCAGCATCCCCCTACGATCCGCGCGCCGGCTTCCACCATCTGCCGGCCATAACGCGCGAAATACTCTGGCGTGGCGTCGTAGGCGACGCGCCCGCCGATGAGGTGGGGAAGACCGGCCGTCGGGATGGCCGAAATCGGGAGCGGAGAGTGCTCGGCCATCTCCTGGATGATGCTGAGCATGCGCTGGGGCCCGACGGTGCAGTTGGCGCCAAATGCGACGATATCCCAGCGCGAAACTTCCTCGATCACCCGGCGGGGCAGGCCGCCCGCGAGCGTCTCTCCATCCTCGATGAAGGTCTTTTGCGCGATGATCGGGTGCGAGCAGAGCGAGCGCACGGCATCCACGGCCAGGTGCAGCTCCTCCAGGTCGGCAAATGTCTCCAGGACGAAGAGATCAATGCCAGCGTCGAGGAGTGCCTGAGCCTGCTCGGTGAACGCGCGGAATGCCTCCGCGTGGGTGATCTTCCCCACGGGCACCAGGTGCCGGCCAATGGGGCCCATCGCCCCGGCAACGAGCGCGCGGTCGCCTGCGGCACGCCGAGCGATCTCGACGCCGGCCCGGTTGATCTCGGCGACCTGATCGCCCAGGCCGTGGGGGGCCAGCTTGAAGCGGTTGGCGCCATACGTATTCGTTTCGATCAAGCGTGCGCCTGCGTCGATATACTCTTCATGGACCGATTGCACGAGGGCCGGGTGGGTCAAGTTGGCGAGATCGTAGGCACGGCCCTGGGGGATACCCCGTTCTTCCAGGAGTGTGCCCATGGCGCCGTCTGACACCAGCACACCCTCCGCGAGTAGTTGATGCAGATCCAAAGGTCGCTCACCTTCCGGCGCCGTCATCGCGCGCAGCCGATGCGCCGCAACGTGGCCCCAACTGCCAGGCGCCAAAGAGGGAATCCAAGGAGTTTCAATCTCCTTCATTATAGCACCAGGGCAGCCGAGCGGTCAAACACCGGCAGGCGCCACGGGGCAGGATCGCGCGATTCCGCGCTTGACAAGATTCTTGCTGACGTGCTAAACTCCACATTGGTGCATTCGTCTCGCCTACGGAGTGCCGCACAGGAGGACGCGCCGGTTTCGGCGCAGACGGCGGAGGAGAGCCTTTCTTGATCGACACGAGTGATTTCAGAACTGGTTTGAGCATCCAAATTGATAACGAGCCCTACACGCTGATCTACTTCCAGCACGTGAAGCCGGGCAAAGGGGGCGCCTTCGTGCGCACCAAGCTGCGGAGTGTGCGCACCGGGAACGTTTTCGAGCGCACGTTCCGTGCCGGCGAGAAGTTCGAGCCCGCCTACCTCGAGCGTGCTGATATGGAGTACATCTATCGGGCCGGCGAGGATTATTTCTTCATGGACACGGAAACCTACGAGCAGACGGGCTTCACGGAAGCTCAGCTCGGCGATGCGCGCAAGTACCTTAAGGAGGGAATGAAGGTCTCCGTGTTGGTTCACAAGGGAGAGACGATCGGCGTCGAGATCCCGGACACGGTGGAGCTCGAAGTGGTCGAAACCGACCCCGGCCTGCGGGGTGATACGGCATCGGGTGGCAGCAAGCCCGCGACCCTCGAGACGGGTGCCGTGATCCAGGTGCCCCTCTTCATCAGCGTGGGCGAGAC
Organism: Armatimonadota bacterium; assembly: GCA_012841485.1. The sequence goes on along the minus strand of DUUU01000331.1, from coordinate 2,341 downwards.
CATCCGCGTCGATACGCGCACGGACTCTTATCTGGAGCGTGTGAAGAAGTCGTAAGAGAGGTGTCGTGCAGACCGCGCCGGCGGGCGGGCCGTCGGTGTGGTCTGCATCTGTTCACAATTCCTGCGTGCCCCGGCCCCGCGGCGGTGAGCCGGACCCGTACCGACCGGAGAGATGCCCGGTTTGGGCATACCCCATCGAGAACGGTTCTCCAGCAAGGCTCCCGCCCGAGAGTGTGAGCGTGCCAGGATGCTCCCCGGTGCTCGCCTGCCCAATAGAAAGGAGCGGGCGGTAGATGTCGAGAAGAGAGCAGTCCCGGCTTGTGGATGCGCTCCCGGACCTCGTTTCCGCCATCCTCGGCAAGGTCGCCTCCCTCGCCGGCTTCGCGCTGGTAGTGATCCTGGTCTATTTCCTCTACGCGCTCTTCTCCGGGTACGTGGCTGCCTACCCGAAGCTCGCCCATCAAGCCCCTGCCCAGGCGGCGAAGATCGTGGGCAACCTCCAGGTCGCATCCATGATCCTGGTGGCTGCGGCAGTTTTCGTTGTTGCCTACACGCTCCTCTACCTCTGGGAGTTCGATAAGCTTGCGCCGATCCTGGCGCTCATCGGGGTGGCGCTCCATTTCGGCGCTCCGTTTGGGCTCGCCCAGGCTCTGGGCCCCGCAATGCACGGCAACGCCGCTGCCACCCTCCTCCTGGGGACGCTGACGCGCGTGGGCCAGGTGTTGCTGTGGGCGGCTGCGATTCATGGCATCCCCACGCTCCTGAAACAGTTGCATACCGGGCTCACCGGCTTCGGGGTCGATAGCGCCACGCGGCGCGCGGCGCGCAAGCAGCCGGGTATTGTCCACCCCCTCAGCCCCTGTTGGCAGCTTCCCTACTGCCGGCCCTTCATCCGCGATCGCTGCCCGCGCTACCGCGAGCGTACCACGTGCTGGAGGAAGAAGCGCGGTTGCCTCTGTGATGATGATATCATCACCGCCGCGCTGATGGGTGGCGAGAAGACCGCGGCGGGCGCGAAGGAAAGACAGATCCTCGAGTATTTGCCGGGCGCAGGCGGTGGGGGCAGGAGTACGATCGGCAAACGTCTAAAGTGTAAGAACTGCTTCATCTTCCTGGAGCACCAGAGGATCAAGCACCGCTATGTGGCGCCGCTGTCGGTACCCCTGGTGGTGGGCGCGTTCTGGTTCTTCCAGGAAACGATTGAGCAGACGTATGCGAGCTTCTGTCAATGGGCGGCACGCGGCGTTCAGGCAGTGGCTTTCGGACAGGTAAATACTGGGGTGCTCCACGAGACGTTTACGAATCCACTGGTGAAGTGGCTGTTCCTCGCCTGTATAGGCGTATACGCTCTCACCTACGTCCTGCGCTTCTGGGAGTATCTCTTCTTCAAGCTAAAGATCTAAGCAATGGATTTGACACAAGTCGCTGAGTTAGTCGCCGCTGTGTGCAGCAGCCGCACGGTGACAGAGATGACGCTGCGCGAGGGAACGCGCCGGCTGGTGGTTCGACGCGCGTTTGCCGTCGAGGCGCCCCAGCCTGAGGTGATGGAAGCCCCGCCGGCGGACGATTTCATCGTCTGCTCTCCACTCGTGGGCTTCTTTCATCAGAGCGCGTCGGCCAAGTGCCCGCCCGTCACCGTGGGGATGGCGGTGCGGGATGGCCAGGTCCTCGGCGCTGTCGAGTCGATGAGCGTGCTCTACGATGTCACCGCAGAGGTCTCTGGGGTGGTCGTTGAGGTGCTGGTGGAAGAGGGCCAGCCCGTGGAGTACGGTCAGGAGCTCTTCCGCATCCAGCGGGCGCCGGACGGAGAGAGTGCGCTCGCGTGAGCCTGCGGATGCCGCGGGCGGCGCCCCGGTGGCAAGTGAAGCGGGAGGTGTCGGATGATCCGTGACGTGATGCGCGACGAGCGCGGGATGAGCACCTTCAGCCTGGTGGGTCTCCTGGTTTGCGTGGGGATTCTGATTGCCCTGGCAGCAGTCCTCATCCCAGCCTACACTGGCGCTGGGGGCGGCTCGACGCCTCAGACGGCGCCTGCGGGGAAGGCTGCCACGCCGATCCAGCGCGCGGAAGGCGTCGAATGCCAGACCAACCTGACGCAGATTCGCCAGGCGATCACGATGTATCATACGAACAACGAGCGTGTGCCTGCCAACCTTGAGGAGTTGGGAACCTTTGGCGTCTCATCGTCGATGCGGCATTGTCCGGTGGGTGGCACCAGCTACCCCTATGGGTATGATCCTCAGAGTGGGCGTGCGAGCTGTCGCTACCCGGGACACGAGCGTTACTAAAGGCTACGAGGGCGTGTCTTCCCGGAGGATGGGCGCCGGATTCTAAAGGAAGT
>DUUU01000330.1 GCA_012841485.1 Armatimonadota bacterium | reverse complement strand
CGATTACCATCTGGATGACGTGATAGCGGTTCAACTGCTCTAGGCTCATAGTGACCCTCTCTATGTTCTTCATGGGGGTCAGATTCGCATTGCAGTTGCCTGGGGTCAGATTCCCTTTGCATCCACAGCGTCCGCGCATGCCCGTTGACACTCGCGCGGGCGCGTGCTATACTGGCCGCGTAGCAGACACGCGGGGGCAACCTGGGAACACCGCGTGCTCCGCCTCGAGACAGCTCGCCACTCTTCGCGCGGTGCTGTGGTGGCGCGCGCTGTCCGGCGCCCCCCTCGCGGGGCCGGGCATTTCACGCGCTGCCGGCAAGGGGCCCGGCGGGTATTCGGCGCACGCGCCATCCTCTGGGTCGTCCGACACGTCGGCCCAAGAGGGCCACCCGTGTTCCACGCCCGCAGATGAGGCAGTATTACCCCCAGAGGGGAGGACTTACCACATGAAGCGTTTCCTCAGATGGTGTACCGTAGGACTGGTCGCCGTGGCTCTCGCACACTCGACCCCAGCCCGTGCCGATCTCAGCTTCGGCTACGAAGCGCGCTACGTCGGCCTCGGCGGCGCCGGCCTGGCGGTCATCGATAACCCCACGCAGGCCGGGCTCATCAACCCGGCGGCGCTCTCGCTCCGCCCCGCCGCGTTCGGGATGCAGTGGCCTAACATCGGCCTGCGCTGGCGCGGCGCCGGCATTGGCGATGCCTTCGACCAGCTCGCGTCTGGATCGCTGAGCATGACTGAGGCCGTGGATCTGGCCCGGGACCTGGGCACGGAGCCAACGCGCATCGAGGCCAATCTGGGCCTCGGCTTCGCACTCAGCACGCTCGATGTGCGCGCGCGCGCCCTTGGCAACGTCGCGATACGGCCGAGCGATCTGTTTACCTCCTGGGCGATCTCCGGGCAAGAGCCGGGCGCCTGGCTGCAGAGCTCCGCTGCCGCTAGCGACCTGAGAGCCGAATTCAATGGTGTGACCACCGCTGCTGACGCGAACGCCGCGCTCGGCCGCGTCGGCGATAAGTTGGGCGCGCACCTCGTTGGCGCCGCCACCGTCTCGCCTTCCATCGGCTTCGGTATGAAGCTACCCAACGGGCTCCTCGACAGCTCCCGCATCGGCGATGTGCGCGTAGGCGTCCGGGTCAAGCCCACCCGAGTCTACTATAGCCACTGGGTGGTCAAGCCGACAGCCCAGTTGACGGCGGAGGATGTCAACCCGAATGGCGGCCTGAACGACAGCGCGTGGGGCAAGATGAAGCTGCAGGGGCAAGCGGCCATCGAACTGGGAGGCAAAGACAGCCTGGAAGAGACCAGCTTCGGCATGGACTTCGGCCTTCTATGGCAGCCGGCCTACATCCCCTACACCACGATTGCCCTCACGGTCGATAACCTGATCGAGCCCAGTTTCCGGATTCCCGCGGGTGCGGATGCCAGCATCGTTCCGGGCGCCGGCGACAAGCTCATGCCGCGCACCGTCAACCTCGGCGCGGCGATGACCATACCGGGCGGATTGCTCCTAGCCGCCGACTTGTTGGACATCACCGGTGCCAACAGCGCCAATCCCAACGGCGAGGCGCAGTTCCGGATCGGCGCGGAGTTCCGTCCGAGCCTGCCCGTTCTGAGGTGGTTCGCCGTGCGCGCTGGCTACAACAGCGCCACCGGCATGGCCGCTGGCCTCTCACTCGGCAGCTTCGGCATCGCCTACGCCGAGCGCTCGCCGCTCGTGGCCAGCCAGACATTCAACTTCTAGGGTTGCACGGGTTTGGGAGCGCCGGTCGGCCGGCGCTCCCTCCTGCCATCACACCGGCGCCCCAGCCGGGCGTCGTTTCCGAGCGTAGCGCACCACGCGACACCAAGGTACACTCGATGCCGCGCGCAGACGCCCATGCGCCGCTGCCAGCACCGCGTCCTCATCGGTAGTTTTCGAGCGGCCGAGGCGAGAGGAGCGGGGAGTGACGGCGAGGATGAAGGAGAAGAGCATGGCACGAAAGCGTGGCCTGTGGAGGCATGGCGCCGTGGCCAGTGGCGCGCGGAGCCATCGGGTATGGGTGGCACTGTTGCTGCTGACCGCCCTGCTTCCCGGCCAATGGGGATGCCACTCTGCCGCGGACTCCAAGGAGGATGCGCCCGCTCAGAACGGGGGAGCCGCCGCGCCTTCCCCGCAGGCGCCAGATGATGAGTTCGATGGCGAGCGCAGCATGGCGTGGTTGCGCAAGCAAGTGGATGCCGGGTTCCGAGTGCCTGGCACCGAGACGCACGCCGCGGTACGCCGCATGCTAGTCGAGGGTTTGGGCCCTACCGCGCAGGTCCAAGAGTTCACCTATCAGACGCGCCAGGGCCATCTCCCATTGGCCAACATCATCGCTACCTACGGGCCGGCCGAGGGAGACCGCGTCCTGCTCTGCGCGCATTGGGACACGCGCCCGTTTGCCGATCAAGACCCGAACCCGGCCCATCGCAACCGGCCGATCCCGGGCGCGAACGATGGCGCCTCCGGCGTTGCCGTCCTGATGGAGCTCTCGCGCCTCTTCCGTGCCACCCCGCCGCCCGTGGGCGTAACGATCGTGCTCTTTGATGGCGAGGACTGGGGGCGTGACCTGGATGAGATGTTCCTGGGCTCGCGCTACTTCGCGGATCACCCGGTCGGCGGGCCCTTCCGCTACGCGATCCTCCTCGACATGGTGGGGGACGCCGATCTGCAAATCCCCCGAGAGCGCCACTCGCACGAGCAAGCGCGCGCCATCGTGGACAAAGTGTGGCAGGCCGCCGCGGAGTTGGGCTATAGCCAGTTTCGCGCCTCCATCGGCCCCGCCATCTACGATGACCACCTGCCCCTGCTTCGCAAGGGGATCCCGGCCATCGATATCATCGACTTTGACTACCCCTACTGGCATACCCTTCAGGACACGACGGACAAGTGCAGCCCCGCGTCGCTGAAGATCGTGGGCGACGTCGTCAGGAGGGTTGTCTACGCAGAACGGTGAAAGGCATGCAGTACAAGCCCGCCCCTCTTCAGCCCGTACTCCAGAACGTCCTCGCAGAAGCGATGGAGCTCCTCGGCGCACAGAGTGGTTCGTTGATGCT
>DUUU01000329.1 GCA_012841485.1 Armatimonadota bacterium | reverse complement strand
TCATGTTCGCGCTCAGCTGGAGGCGCTCGCTCGCCTTCCACGTGGCAAGCGCCTCGATCCCGCGGATGCGCGCCTTGCCCACGTTCACCGGCGACCACTTATCGGGCGCGACGACTCCGGGCTGCCAGGAGATGAGGTCAGAGACGCGATGGGTAAACGCCGTCGCATCGAGTTCCAGCGAGGGCGCCGGCCGCCACATCGCACCGATATCCGCCGTGACGGCGTGCTCGGAGCGCAGGTTCGGGTTCCCTGTCGAGAAAGAATCCGATGGCCAGTAGAGGTCATTCAGCGTAGGCGCGCGGAACGACCGGCCTACGTTGGCGCGAAGCGTCATCTGTTCGCTTGCCTGGTAGACCAGGCCGAGCTTGGGGCTGATCTCGCCCTCGAACCCTTTGGCGAAATCGGCGCGGATTCCCGGGATCGCCTGGAAACGGCCCAGTTCCACCTGATCCTGCACGTAGACAGCGGCGGTGGTGCGAGAGTGCTGGCCGAGCATGCTGCTCTTCAGGCGCTGGTTGCGGGCCTCGATCCCATAGGTGAGCACCTGGCTGCCCGAGAGACGCGAGTGCCCGAGGACTTCGCCGACATCCATCACCGTGCGGTGGGTGGCATCGGTAGGTGCAGGGAACGAATCGGGATCGAGGTAACGATTCTCCTGCTCGACGCGGTAGAGCCGCCCGGTGATGTCGCCGCCCTCGCCCAGGGGGGTCAGGTAGTGGAGATCAAGGAGTGTTCGCTGATCCCTCTGCTCTGCGGCGGGCGTAGGATACGAGGTAGCGCCCGGCAGGTCCTTCTCCGCGTCGCTCCTCTCGGCAGAGAAGGTGAGCTGGCGGCTCGCGCCCAGATCGGCGACCAGCTTCACGCTGGCATCCCATGAGTGGTAGCCGGCGTTGTTCCGGGTCTGCTCGCGGCCCGCCTGGGCGTCGAAGTACTCAAAGTCGTTGGTCGCGGAGGTGCGCTGTGCTGTGAGGGCGTAGCGCAGGCGGCCGGTGCTCCCGGAGTAGAGCCCCGAGAGCAGCTGCGTGTTGAAGGAGCCATATCCCTGCGAAAGCCGGACCTCCGGCTCGCCCGAAGGCGCTCGTGTGATGATGTTGATCACGCCGCCGACGGCGTCGGAGCCATACAGCGCCGATGCACCGCCACGCACCACCTCGATCCGCTCCACGTTCTCGATAGCGATATCGGAGAGGTCTACATCCCCGTGTTGAGGGCTGTTGAGGCGGCGGCCATCAACCAGGACGAGCACCTGACCGGCGCTCGAACCGCGCAGGCTGGGCAGCGCCGCGGCGCCCAGCGGGCCCTGGCGCGGGATGTCGATGCCGGCCGCGCCACGAAGCACCTCGGCGACCGTAGGAGCGCCCGAGGCCGCAATCTCGGCACGTGTGATGACGGTGACGGCGGCGGACGCGGTCTGCTTTGCCTGGCGCCGTCGGGTGGCGGTCACCACCACCTCGGTCTCGGAGGGATCTTCGTCTTCGCTGGCCAGGCAGGGCATGGGAGCCAGCACCGCCGCGATCAGCGGGATTAGCAGCCAGCGAAGCCGGCAGCGGGAGAGTGTGGCATGCATTCACGAACTCCTCTCACTACGATGGGGCATCCACGTGCCGGTCACGGTCCCAACGTGCGCGCGGGAGCCCCGAGCCAATCGCTCGGAGGCACTCGTGACGCTGTGGCCAATAAAAAACCCCACCTTCGATAGGAAGATGAGGCCGGTTGCTCCGAATGCTGATCACGCATCGCGCACCGCAGGGGTGATGGGCGAGCCGCGGGCACAATCCAGAATCCATCTTCCAGATAGCCCGATCGAGTGATCCGGAGTGTCACCAGCGCCTTTCTCGCGAAGGGCTGAATGACCAGTTACAGGCTGGGTGTCTGACTTGGGCGCGCGCCCTCACAGTAGCGGGACTGTGCCGGAATCTCACCGGCTTCCCCATTTCACCCGGCGTCCGCGAACGCCGGGACCTGCACCGTCAGTATGCGGTTGTCTGGCGTATTATAATGGCCATTCGCACGCTTGTCAAGGGCTTCCACGAGAAGGGCTGCGTTTCTGGCGGCTGCCGTGATCTCTTACGAGAGGAAACCCCCGGCGCGCGCGGAAGCTTGTGACCAGGCAAATAGCGAGCGACTCCCGAGGATGGCGCGCTCTGGACCTCCCCGCCGTGGCGTGGGCACTGGATGCGCGGATCCTGGCTCGTGGTTGGCCCGCCCCGCAGCGAGGGGCGAACGCCAGGAACCAGAACGGTGGAAGGCATCCATGTCTGAACTACGTATCGAGGATTGCATCATTCCGGCGGCGCGGCTGGGCGGAAAGAACCCCCTGCCTCCGCTGAGACCCCCTGCCAGCGTCCACTCGGAGATCAAGGTGGACGAGAGCGTGCCAGAGGAGGCGCGGCGCTACCTGGGCTACGGAGGAGACGCTGGGATTTTGCCCTATCGCCTCCAGGACGATTACGACCGGCAGCGCCAGCCGACGCCCTTTCGGGTCGCCGTGCTAGAGAACGAGTGGCTGCGTGCGACCTTTCTTTTGGACCTGGGCGGGCGGCTCTGGTCGCTGATCCACAAGCCCTCCGGGCGGGAGCTGCTCTATCGCAATCCCGTCTTCCAGCCGGGCAACCTGGCTGTGCGCAACGCCTGGTTTGCCGGGGGCGTGGAGTGGAACTTTGGCATTCGCGGGCACACGCCTTTCACCTGCGCGCCCCTCTTCGCGGCGCGCGCCACGGCGCCCCATGGCGCACCCATCCTGCGCCTCTATGAGTGGGAGCGAATCCGCCAGGCGCCCTACCAGCTTGATTTCTGGCTGCCGGATGGCTCCGCGTTCCTTTTCGCGCGCGTGCGCCTCTTGAACCCGCACAACCGCGAGATCCCGAGCTATTGGTGGTCGAACATCGCCGTAACGCAGCGCGAGGACGTGCGCGTGATCGTGCCGGCGGATGGCGCCTACAATTTCAGCTATGCCGGCAAGTTCGCCCGCGTGGCGATCCCCGATGGCCCCGGGTTCGATGCCACCTATCCCACGAACGCGCCCCGCGCCTGCGACTACTTCTTCGATATTCCTGACGGGCGCCGGCCGTGGATCGCGGCCCTGGATGCCGAAGGCCGCGGGCTGATCCAGAGCTCCACCGAGCGCCTGCGCGGGCGCAAGCTCTTCGTGTGGGGGATGGGCCCTGGCGGCCAGCGCTGGCAGGAGTTCCTCGCGGAACCGGGCTACGCCTACTGCGAGATCCAGGCGGGGGTGGCGCGCACCCAGTACGAGTGCTTCCCCATGCCGCCTCAATCCGAGATCTCCTGGGTGGAGGTCTATGGGTTGATGGAAGCCGATCCAGCGAAGGTCCACGGAAACGATTGGCAACAGGCGCGCGACGCGGTGGAGGAGCGCCTGGAGGC
>DUUU01000328.1 GCA_012841485.1 Armatimonadota bacterium | reverse complement strand
GGGCCGCTTCTCCCCACGGGCTCCCACGGTAGTGCGAAAAATGGCGCATTGCTCCCTTCAGAAAAGCAAGCAGGACGGGCGTTTGTGTGCTGGTGTGCCCGAGAGTGCGGTTGACATAGCACGCTTTTTGGTGTACAATCGCGCTCACGTCGGGCCGGTGGCGTGCCACCGGTCTGGCAGGCACCGAACGCGGAAGGAGGAAAGGGCAGATGAGCCGTTTTCAGCACGTCGCTGCAAAGCTGCTTCTCCCCGTATGCGCGCTGTGCCTGCTGGGTCTGGATTTCGGCCGGGCCCAGGACGCAGGGAGTTCCCCCGCGAAACAGGGGGGGACAGTCGCATCATCGGTGAACATTGAAGTGGATGGCCAGGTGTTGGCTGTTCATATGGCAGGAGGGGACGTCGCCGAGGCGCTGAAAGTAGCCGGAGTGGAGCTCGGCGAGGAGGATGAGTGTTCGCCGGCGCTTAGCGAAGCGATTGCGCCGAATATGATGATCACCGTGCGCCGCGTGTGCACGCGCACGGTGGTGCAGCAAGAGCCGATCCGGGCGCGCACCCGGGTCGTTCCAACGCGCCGCCTGCGCGCGGGAATTACCTATATCAAGCAGCACCCGGAGGATGGTCTGAAGGAGCTGACTTACCGCGTCACCTGGCGTGATGGCAAGGTGGCAGCGCGCGAACTGCTTGGCGCGCAAGTGATCCGGCCCGTGAAGGACAAGCTCATCCTCGTGGGAGGAGAGAGCCAGAAGCTGCCCTCTCGCGGTGGTTACTTCACCGGCCGGCGCGTGATGAAGATGGTGGCGACCGGCTACCCCGCCATGGTGACCGGCACGGGCCGCACCTACCTGGGCCTGAAAGCAGAGCGAGGTATTGTGGCGGTCGACCCGCGGGTGATCCCACTGGGTGCTCGCGTGCATGTAGAGGGCTATGGCGAGGCGCTTGCCGCCGATATTGGCAGCGCCATCAAGGGTAACCGGATCGACCTGTGCTTCCCGACCCATCGGGAGGCAAGCCGCTATGGCAGAAAGGTGGTGACGGTGCGCATCTTGACCCCGTAGCCACTCGCTGCGCGGCTGGGTTTGGAGACAGGGAAGCATGAGAAGAGAGATCCACCGTTCAAGGCGAACGCGCCTTCATAGGGGGCCCCTCCCCCCCAAGGCTCTCCCGTTTTCCTGTCTCCAAACGATGCATGCGGGCCACTGAAGCGATGAACCTCACTTCTCCCCACGTCGTGCGCGAGCTCCTGCGCCGGCACGGCGTCACCCTTCACCGGGCGCTAGGCCAGAACTTCCTCGTCGATGCCAACATCCTGCGGAAGATCCTCGATGCCGCGGAGCTGTCTCCTGAGACGGGCGTGCTGGAGATCGGAGCGGGGATCGGCACGCTGACGCGCGCCCTGGCGGAGCATGCCCGGCACGTGCTCGTCGTCGAGCTGGATCGCTCGTTGCGGCCGATCTTGCGAGAGACTCTCGCCGGCGTGGAGAACGTGCACGTGGAGTATGGCGATTTCCTGAAGGTGAATCTGCCGGCGCTCC
>DUUU01000327.1 GCA_012841485.1 Armatimonadota bacterium | reverse complement strand
TCGGCCGCCGCCCTCGCTCTCCCTCCCTGCCCTTCCCCACCCCCCGAACAGCAGTCCGATCCCAGAGCCATCGCGGTAGGCCGGCTCTCTATGACCCCCCTGGGTCGGCTGAACGCCCCTTCGAAGTGGACATCGGACAACCCGCGCCGCTCTGACGGAGCGTCTTGAAGGGGTCCGGCGTTTCAGTCCCCGGCCTATCGTCAATCGGCACGCTGGCGCGCCCTTAGCGTGCGGTCGAGAGGGCGCCGCTTGTTCCGGCATCCCCCGGGCAGAGATCGCTCGGCCAGGGCACATCGCTAAGGAAGTAGGGATCCTGGATCAACCAGCGATAGGTGTTGAGGACTTTGGGATCGCTGGTCACGCTGTAGTCATTGCGAGCCAGGCCGGCCTTGATCGTGTTGACGTTGAACAGGTTCACCATCTTCACCCGGGGGAATCGCTTCTCAAGGCTGCGGTAGAAGAGGGTCATCGTCTGGATGGCGAACTCCGGGCGGGGCTTGCGCGCGGCATATTCCCGGTAGAAATCTGAAAGCGCGCGAATGCAATCCGTCTCACGGCCCTTCAGGCGCAGGCTCCCGGAGTAGTGGCAGACGCTGTAGATGTTGACGCCTACCCAATCCACATAGGCATCGCCCGGATACCAGGCGCGAAAGCGCATCGGCCCGCCCCGACGATGGTAGTAGAAGACCGTCCACACCATCGCGACGTTGGGGGCTTCCTGGGTCATCACCCGGTGGATGAGGCGAAACTTCTCGATGTAGAGCGACGCGGGCGCATGATAGGCGGTCCAGTGCCCGTTCATCTCCGAGGCCCAGCGCAGGAAGATGGGGCAGCCGGCCGCGCGTGCCGCGCGCGCCCACCGGCGCAGGTAGGGGCCATCCTGCACCTCCTGCAGCCCGCGATTGGGTTCAAAGGCGATATGCGGCACGGCACCCAGCGACTTCACATGCTCGACCCACTCCGTAGGAAAGGGCCGACCATAGCCGACATAGCGAAAGTAGGAGGCATGCTTCCGCCCGGTCATCGCCTCGAAGCGCCGGATATCGGCACCGATCCCGACCGGGCGCAAGTGGGCGCCGAGATAGCACCCGCGCGCCGGCTCGAACTTGGCCAGCCGGGGGCTACCAGCCGCGCGCTGCGAGGAGAGCAGGAACACCCCGGAGAGCGCCACAAGCCATACGAGCGCACTTAGCCAGGGCGCGCGCGGGGAGGCCTGCGGCCTATCGCGAGAGGACGAGAAATGAAGTTCACCCCGCTGTTGCTCCAATGAGAGGCCTTCTCCCTGGCGTCAGACAGCCGTCCGTCGTGCCGCATCCAGCGTGTTCCGCAGGAGCATGGCAATCGTCATCGGACCGACGCCGCCCGGAACGGGGGTGATCGCCCCTGCCACCTGCGACGCCGATGCGAAGTGAACGTCTCCCAGGAGCTTGCCATCCACCCGGCTGGTGCCTACATCGATCACGGTCGCTCCCGGCTTGATCCAATCGCCTCGCACCATCTCTGCCTGGCCCACGGCGACCACGAGGATCTCCGCGGAGCGACACACCTCGGGGAGGTCCACCGTGCGCGAGTGGCAAATCGTCACCGTGGCGTGTTGGGAGAGGAGGAGCAGCGCCGCTGGCTTGCCGACGATATGGCTGCGGCCCACCACCACCGCGCGCTTTCCCGCAACGGAGACGCCCGTCCGGCGAAGCAGCTCCACAATGCCCAACGGTGTGCTGGGGACGAACCCGGGCAAGCCGAGCACGAGACGGCCCATATTCACGGGATGGAAGCCATCGACATCCTTCTCCGGGTCAATCGCGGCCAGCACTTCCTGGGCATCCAGCGGTTCAGGCAGCGGGAGCTGCACCAAAATGCCGTGGATGCGGGGATCCTCATTCAGGCGGCCCACAAGGTTGAGGAGATCCTGCTGAGAGATGCCCTTGGGGAATGCGTGCTCTTCGGAGTGGATGCCTGCTTCGGCGCACGCCTTACGCTTCATGTTGACGTAAGTTCGCGACGCGGGATTCTCTCCGACGATGACCGCTGCCAGACCAGGCACGATCCCGCGGCTCTCTTTGAGCGCCGCCACGTCCCGGGCAACCTCCGCGCGAATCTCCGCCGCGATTGCCTTCCCATTAATGATCACTGCCGACATACTCTCCTCCAGCACTCCTCGTGCCTTGCTGTTTCCCAGCCTCGTGACGGCGCCTATTGTACCACACCATCCAGGCGCCGTCAACGCAGGCTTGACACTCTCCTGCCTTTCTGGTACACTAGCTCGCGTAGGCCTCCTGATGCGAATTCTTCGTCACAGATCGAGTGCCAGCGCAAGCCCACACGCTTTGGCGGTTGACGGCCAAAGGGCACTCGCCATCGAGGACCTGAAAGGGACCCGCGAGCGAGCAACGGTGCGAAAGAGTCAGCGTTACGAACGGTTGTCGTGGGCATTCAACGGGCTGCAGCAGCTCCTCGCTTACACGTGCGAGCCGGCGGGCGTATTGCTGGAGGTCGTAGATCCCCGCAACACTTCCCAGACCTGCCCCGGCTGCACACACTGCTCCAGGAACAACCGGCGTAGCCAGAGTGATTTCTCCCGTCAGGTTTGCGGCTTCCAGGAGCTTGCGGACCACGTTGGCGCTGTCACGATGCGCCACAACGCCCTGGAAGCACGGGCCGGATGAACGTGGCCTATGGTCTCGAAGCTCGCACCGATTTTCGCGAGTGCCAGGGACAAATCCCACACCCTCTAGGGGCGGAATCATCAATCCAGGAGCACTGAAAGGCTGCAGGACCATGCACTTCCGGAGACGTCTCGAGGCGGTCACCTCAGGCCAGTGGCGCGCATGCGGACCCAGAGTTCTTTGCACGGTCACCCTCCTCTCACTTTGCTTGTCCGCTCTGCTTTGCTCCATACCCGCCATCGCGGCGCCAGCGCCAGACGATGCGACGCGAGTGAATGCAGGCGACAACAGCACCGCGGACGCCTCCGCCTCAAAGAAGCAGGCCGACACCGAGAAGAGCACTCTCAAGCGGGCACAGCCGACCCTGAAGCGCGTGGAGGTCGGTCTCATGGATCGCCTGGCCACCGGGGAGAGTTACCGCACCATCACCGGCAAGGAGTATCTCCTGGGGCCATATGACGAGCTCTCCATCTCTGTGCATGGCCCCAAACCGGAGACGTGGTCCGTCACCGTATCGCCCCAAGGGGTGATCGAGATCCCCCTGGTCGGCGGCGTCCGGTGTGCGGGGATGAGCATCGCCGAGCTGGAGAAGAGCCTCGCAGGCAAGCTGAACCGCTATCTGCGCAATTTCACGCTCAGCATCGTCGTCACCCGACTGCGGGGAATCCAGGTGACGGTCACCGGGCAGGTGGCCGTTCCAGGCAGCTATAGCCTCCCGGGCCAGGCCTCCCTGTGGGAAGCGATTCAGGCGAGCGGTGGCATCACAGAGGCAGGCTCGGTGCGCGCCGTCCACGTCCGCAGCGCGGATGGCAAGGAGCGGCGCGTCGATCTTTACCCGTTTCTTTTCCAGGGTCAGATGCAGCCGGGCATGATCCTCGCGCCGGGCGATACGGTGCATGTGCCCGCCGTGGAGCGCATCGTGGGGCTCGATGGTGAGGTGCGTCGGCCCGGCCTCTACGAGTTTCTCCCGGGGGAGACGATGGCCCAACTCCTCGCGTTCGCCGGCGGGCCCTCGGCCCAGGCGGCACTCGACCGGGCCTATGTGGAGCGCATCCTTCCCGACCGCCAGAAGCTGATCCTCGCCGCCAACCTTGCCGCGAGCTCTCGCCTGGCGCCCCCTATCGAGCTGCGGGATGGCGACATCCTGACGCTGCCCCCGATCAGCCTCTATCTGGGAAATGTCGAGATCACGGGTGAGGTGCATCGGCCGGGCACCTACGAGCGCAAGCAAAACATGCGCCTGCGCGATCTGCTCAACCTCGCCGGTGGTCTCACCGGTAGTGCCGCCCCCGGCCGGTCGTATATCTACCGCGTGCGAGAGAACCGCGCGCTCGAGGTGATCTGGGTGAACCTGGCACGCGCAGTAGAGGGGGCCGCCGAAGCCAACATTGAGCTTCATGAAGGCGACCGCGTGGTGGTGCCGGCAGTCGAGACGTTCGCGGGCAAGGTGACCATCGCCGGGGAAGTCCGCAAGCCGCTCACCCGTCCCCTGGCGACCGACATGACCGTCCGCGACCTGCTCTTGCTCGCCGGTGGGGTGACGGTGAGCGCGGCGCCCGACAAGGCGTTCATCGAGCGCATCCCGGCCCCTGGAAGCTCCAAGCAGCTCATCTGGTTAGATGTCGCGCGCGCGGCGGCCGGCGATCCGAAGCACAACCTGGTCCTCCAGGACGGCGACACCCTCGTGGTGCCGAACAGCGCCGCTTCCTACGGCAAGGTGAGCATCACAGGCGAGCTTCGCGGCCTGATCGCCGAGCAGGTTGCCGAGAGCAAGCAGAAGGGGCTCGACCAGAGTGCCGGGGCGGATGTTCGCGCCCAACTCGCGGCGGTGATGCATTTTGACCTGGCGGATCAGATGCGCATCAGTGACCTGGTCCGGCTGGCAGGAGGGCCCACGGCAACAGCGGCTCTGCAGTCCTCGCGGCTCATTCGCGTGGGTCCGGATGGCATCCGCCAGGCGCTCGATGTCGACCTCGCGGCGGTGTTGAGCAACATCGGCGGGGAACAGGATCTCCTCCTCCGGGATGGCGACTCGGTCCATGTTCCATCCATCTCGCTCTTCCAGCAGACGGTGCGCGTCGTCGGCGAGCTGGTCGGGACCGGCATCTTTGAAGCGGATGAGGGCACCATCAAGCGGCGAGGCCTCTACGAACTGAAGGAGGGCGACACGGTTCGCGATCTGGTCCAGGCCGCCGGGGGGTGCACGGCAAACGCCGCGTTGCGCGCGGCCCGCATCGAGCGCCTCCGCCCCGATGGCACCATCGAGCGTATCCCCGTGGATCTCCATCGTCTCCTCGTGGAGAAGGATAGCAGCGCCGACGTGGCGCTCCAGAATGGCGATGAGTTCACGGTTCCCGCCATCGCGGATATGGTGTACGTCGTCGGCGCAGTGAACCAGCCCGGCGCCTACGAGTATCACGAGGGTAACAACCGCATGATGGACATGCTGGCCCGAGCGGGCGGGGCAACCCCTCGCGCCGTGCTGGGCAATACCCGCCTGATCCGAAACGAGGTGGGCGGCAAGCAGGATCCGATCCGGGTGAACATGGACGCCATCATCAGGAAGGGGAAGATCCACCTCGATCCGGGTGTGCGCCCCGGCGACGTCATCTTCGTGCCAGAGAAGTCCGTCATGCTGCAGGACATCATGCAGATCCTCGCCAACATCAGCCTGCTGCGCTTCTACCTGGATCAGTAGCATCAATGAGGGAGGGGTTCTTGGATCACCACGCGGACGACCTGGATCTGCTTCAGTACTGGCAGGCGCTGATGCGCCGGCGCGCCCTGATCGCGGGGATCACCCTTGCCGCGGGCCTCCTCGCGTTCCTGGTGAGCCGCTATTGGCTCAAGCCCACCTACGTCTCGACGGCCGTGATCCTCATCCGCGAGGCGAACTCGCAGATGCCCGCCCTGCCGGCAGGCGCGGGGGCTCTCCTCTCAAGCCTGGGAGGGCAGCCCACCGGTGGGACGCGTGTGCAGGCCATGGCCCTTCTGAAGGCGCGCCGTTTGGGCGAGATGGTGAAGCGCGACCTCGGACTTCCCGAGGAGGAATTCGCCATCGGGGACGAGAGAACGCCCGTCACGGAACGGAGCGCCCGGCTGAGTATCGACTCTGGCAAGGAGGGCCAGATTGGGATCACCGTGACTGCTCATAGGGCCAGTCTGGCCGCGGAGATCGCCAATGCCTACGTCAAGGCCCTTGAAGAATACCAGGAGACCGATGAGATCTCCTCGGCCCGGAGCCACCTGCGCTTTGTCGAAGGCCAACTCGAGCGCACCAAGCGCGAGCTCGCGGAGGCCGAGGAGGCGCTGAAGTCGTTCCAGGAACGCCAGAAGGTGGTCGCAATGGATGCCACCGCCGAGGAAGCCCAACGCCGCCTCTGGGAGCTGGATTCCGAACTCGCCACCACGCGGGTGGCCCTCGGTGAGTCGCGCCGTCGGCTCTCCGCCCTCCGTTCGCGCCTGGTGCGCCGCGCCCAGAGCGAGGGCGCGCCCGCCATCGCCAACGCCCAGGAGGTCGAGCGCCTCCGCGGCAAGCTGGCCGATCTAGAGTCCACGCTCGTCGTGGAGCAGCGTGCGTACCGCGATGATCACCCGCGCATCCAGGAGCTGAAGGCCAACAGCGAGGCAGTGCGCCTTGAGTTGCGCAAGTATATGGAGCAGTCAGTCGAGGCGGCTTACGAAGGCGTCTTGCCGGAGCTGATTGATCTGGAGGTCGGGGTCATCGCCGGGGAGACCCGGGAAGCGGCGCTCACCCGCGAGCGTGCCCGTGTCCAGCGCCAGGTGGACCAGCTTCCGGCGTCCGTTCTGCGCTTCGCGCGCCTCAGCCGCGAGGTGAAGGAGAAGGGCGCGCTCTACGAAATGCTCTCCCAGGAGTGTCACCGCGCCCGCATCGCCGCCTCCAAATCATCCGTTCCCGTGGTGTTGCTGGATGCCGCGGAGACGCCGAATGCCCCGAGTGGCCCAAGGCACAAGCGGAACACCCTGCTCGGCCTCATCCTCGGCTTCATGGCCGGCGTGTCGCTGGCGCTTATCCTCGATTGGATGCAGGTGATCCGCGCCGCTACCCGCCCCTTGTCTGGGCACGAGCGCGACCGCGTAGCCGATGCGGAGCCGTCCGACCTGGAGCCTACTCGCCGGCGCTAACGCGCCGCCAGCCCTAGGTGGCTAGGAGATAACCCACCACGCTGCGTGAGGGGAAAGCCCTACGGGCAGGGGGTGATCTGCGCCCCGCTCTCCTTGACAAAGACCTGACCGCATGCTATACTTCAACCTGGTCAGGATGGCCGCGCGGAGCAATCGCCGGCCTTCATAGCTGCGCGAGCGGCGTCCGGTGCCACCGCGACCACGCCAAGGGAGTGAAGAATTACCTGGCACTTCTTCACCATCAACAGGTCGCACCATCATCCCGGTCGTGAGTGCAGTATCATCCTTCTCCCCGGCAAGCGGCCGGCGCCGATTCTTCGGAAAGTGCCCCGAACTGTGGCGTGTGTGTCCGGTGGGTGGGAAGGCAGCGCTTTGTCTATCATACTCACCGGTAAGGTTCGAGCGGATGCCTCCCAGCAGCTGACTCAGGGCTCCCCACCCCACCGCGCGAGATGAGTACCCCGACCAAGCAACGGTCTCGCCTCCACACACGCCCCTTGGCGATTCGCTCCCGGATGCAGCGAGCCGGGCGCAACTGAACCAGATGAGGCCGTAGATGCTCCTTGTAGAGGGAAGCCTCGCTCGCGGCTCCGTGACGCCGGCGGTGGGGGGCGAGTGGCTCTCCCGAATCCTTGGATTTGGCCATCTTCAACCGGCGCGGGGAGGTAGTCGTGCGCATTCTGGTGACCGGAGGCGCTGGGTTCATCGGGTCCAACTTCCTGAACCTGATGGTTCCCCGCCATCCTGAGCATCACTTTATCAATCTCGATAAGCTGACTTACGCGGCCAACCTCGCCAGCCTGGAGGCGATCCGTGACGCTCCCAACTACACCTTTATGCAGGCGGACATCGCCGATGCCAGCCAGGTGGCCCAGGTTTTCGACGCGCATGACCCGGAGTGGGTCTTCCACTTCGCCGCTGAAAGCCATGTGGACCGGAGCATCCTCGGCCCGGCGGCGTTTGTGCAGACAAATGTGATCGGTACTTTTGTGCTCCTGGAGGCGTGTCGCGCGCGCTGGCAAGGCCGTGCCGGCCGCCTCTTCCACCACGTCAGCACCGACGAGGTGTATGGCTCGCTGGGCGATACCGGCGCCTTCACCGAGGAGACGCGCTACGACCCAAGCAGCCCCTACTCTGCTTCCAAAGCAGCGAGCGACCACTTCGTACGCGCCTACTACCGCACCTACGCGCTCCCGGTGAAGATGACCAATTGCAGCAACAACTATGGTCCACATCAGTTCCCGGAGAAGCTGATCCCTCTGATGATTCTGAACGCCCTCGAGGGGAAGCCGCTGCCGGTGTATGGGCAGGGCGCCAACGTGCGCGATTGGCTCTATGTGGAAGATCATTGCGAGGCGATCTGGCGCGTCGCCGCAGAGGGTCGCCTGGGCGAGACGTATCATATCGGCGGCGGGACGGAAAAGCGCAACCTCGATGTGGTGCAGGCCATTTGCCAGCTGGTCGCTGAGGAGACGGGGCGCGATCCCAACGCCCTGCGGGCGCTGATCACTTACGTCGCCGACCGTCCGGGGCACGACTTCCGCTACGCGATGGATACCACTAAGATCCGCCGAGAGCTGGGGTGGGAACCTCGGGAAAGTTTTGAGACTGGGCTACGCAAAACAGTCCGCTGGTACCTGAACCACCGCGCCTGGGTCGAACAGGTCCGCTCCGGGGAGTACGCGCGCTGGATCGAGCGCAACTATGCCGGGCGGGAAGCTCACGGAAAGGATGCGGGTCGATGACACGCAAGGGGATCATCCTGGCGGGCGGTTCGGGAACCCGGCTCTACCCCCTCACACACGTCGTCAGCAAGCAGCTCATGCCGGTCTACAACAAGCCGATGATCTACTACCCGCTGACGACGCTGCTGCTGGCGGGCATCACCGATATCCTCACCATCACCACACCGCAGGACCAGCCGCTCTTCGAGCAACTCCTGGGCGATGGCAACCAGTGGGGAGTACGGATTCGCTACGCCGTGCAACCGCACCCGGGAGGGATCGCGCAAGCATTCCTTATCGGGCGCGATTTCGTGGGAGATTCTCCCTGCGCGCTGATACTGGGCGATAATATCTTTTTCGGCCATGGCCTCCCCGAGTTGCTTCGCGCTGCTTCCGCGAACGAGGAGGGCGCTACCGTCTTTGCCTACCGGGTGCAGAACCCGGAGCAGTATGGCGTGGTGGAGCTCGACCAGGAAGGCCGGCCCCTGAGCATCGTGGAAAAGCCAGCCAATCCGCGCTCGCACTACGCCGTGACCGGCATCTACTTTTACGACCACCAGGTGGTGGAGATGGCCTCACGCCTCAAGCCCTCCGCGCGCGGCGAGCTGGAGATCACCGATCTCAATAACCTCTACCTTGAGCGCGGTCAACTGCGGGTCCAGGTGCTGGGCCGCGGCTTCGCCTGGCTGGATACGGGAACCCACGAGGGCCTGCTGCAAGCCGCCAACTTCGTGGCGACCGTGGAGGAGCGCCAGGGGCTGATGGTCGCCTGCCCGGAGGAGATTGCCTACCGCATGGGCCTGATTGGGGCGGACGAGATCCGCCGGCAAGCCGAGGTGCTGCGCAAGAACCGCTATGGCGAGTACCTCTTGCGCCTGCTTGATGAGGCAACGATTCGATGAAGGTAACTGAGGGCCGGCTGCCCGGCGTGCTCCTCGTAGAGCCACAGGTCCACGGCGACGCCCGCGGCTTCTTCCTGGAGACGTGGTCACGCACGCGCTACGCGGCCGCCGGAATCCACGGCGAGTTTTGCCAGGATAACCTCTCCTTCTCCCGCCACGGCACGCTGCGTGGCCTGCATTACCAGTATCCGCACGCCCAGGACAAGCTCGTGTACGTCCTGCAGGGGGAGATCTTCGATGTGGCCGTGGATATCCGCCGCGGCTCGCCGACCTTCGGACAGTGGGATGGCGTGCGCCTCTCCGCCGAAAATCACCGCCAGATCTTCGTGCCCAAGGGCTTTGCCCACGGCTTCTGCGTGATCAGCGAGGCCGCTCTGGTGGCCTATAAGTGTACGGATAGTTACCACCCGGAGACCGAGGGCAGCATCCTCTGGAACGACCCGGAGATCGGCATCGACTGGCCCCTGGTCGACGTGCTCCTCTCCGAGAAGGATCGTAATGCGCCGCGCTTGCGCGACGTGCCGCCAGAACGCCTGCCCACCTGGTAGACCCATCGAGGGGATGAACCCGATGCTCAGCGATCACCGCAAGCCCCAACAGAACGTGGTCCAGACATGGGACAATGTCGCGCGCACCTACGATGAAGAGGAATACTGGCGGGCGCTGGGGAGTCATGCGATCTTGTCGCACCTCCTGCAGCATATTGGCGACCCGGCAGGCAAGCGGATCATTGAGGTGGGCTGTGGCAGCGGCTTCATGTCGCTCGCACTAGCGAGGCACGGCG
This sequence comes from Armatimonadota bacterium, assembly GCA_012841485.1. Next base: position 1,358 of record DUUU01000327.1, on the reverse strand, counting down.
CGAAGTGCGCCGTGCTGGACATCTCCCCGGAATCCCTGAGCGTGGCCCGGCGAGCGTTCGAGAGGGCCGGCATGCCGCCCCCCGAGTGCTTCCAGACAAATGCTCTGGAAGCAGGGATTCCCTCCCACTCTTTCGATGTGACATGGAACGCGGGCGTCATCGAGCACTTCTCGGACGCGGACAAGGAACGCCTGGTGCGCGAGATGGTGCGCATCACCAAGCCGGGGGGCCTGGTGATCATCCTTGTTCCCAACGCATGGTGCATCCCCTTCCAGCTAGCGCAGGCGTGCATGAAGTGGCGCGGCAAGTGGCCCTATGGCTTCGAAGATGATATGAGCCCGCGGCGCTTGCGCCGAATGTGCGCCGCGATAGGCTTGCGCGACGTCGAGACGTATGCCTTCGACCCGGTAACGGGGATAAAGTGGATGCGCGGCGGAGTGCATATCGCAAACCTCCTCCGCATCAACACCGTGGAGCATCATTGCCGGCGGTCCTTGATGGGGCAACTCGCAATCCTGACTCTGCGCTGCACCAGTTGAACCACCGGCTATGACCTTGCCTCAAGTACTTGCGCCGGCCAAGCGGCTTCTGCGAACCTCGCGAGGGGTGCGCGATGTCAGCGTCTCGATACTTCCCCAGGCCGCGAACTCAGCGGTGGGGTTTGCCACTTCCATCGCCTTAGCCCGTGGCCTGGGCGCGGCCGGCATGGGCACCTACTCCCTGGTCATCAGTATCTCCACCGCGCTGATCACACTCTCGGATCTCGGCATCGGCCAAACTGCGGTGCGCTTCGCGTCCCACGCCGTGGCCCTGGGCAACAAAGCAGTGCAGTATGCCGTGCTCCGGCGCGCGCTGCGCTGGCGGCTGGCCACCGCAGCCTTGGTGTGCCTCGCCGCCTTTCTGGCCGCGCCGTACATTGCGGAACGGATATGGCACACACCCGAGCTGACGCACCTAATCCGGCTCAGCATCCCAACCGCGATTTTCGCGGCATTGGCCGCGGCACCCATCATCTACTTCCAGAGCATGAAGCAGTTCGCCCGGAACGCGGCGGTGCAATGCATGCAAACGCTGATCAACTTCGCGGGCATTCTGCTCCTGGCCTGGTACAAGAAGTGGTCGGTCGAGACAATCATCCTGGTGAGCATCGTCTCATCGGCCATCGGCGCCGCCGTCTTCCTGGGCCTCGTTCCGAGGGAGACGCTGTGGGTTCCTCGCCGGAAACGGTCTCAATGGTGCGCGGATACAGAGCAGCAGCTCCCCCACGATGAGCGGCTGGACAACACACCGATGGAGACCTTCGCCGTCTACATGGTGGCCTCGTCCATCCTGGTCACGCTGATCCTGCGTGCCGATCT
>DUUU01000003.1 GCA_012841485.1 Armatimonadota bacterium | reverse complement strand
TGGCTGGAGGGTGGCTTTCGCCCGGTCACAATAATCCGACACCATCGTCAGCGGTCGATTGGGGATCGGGTAGGGGTCAATCTGCAGAATATCGCAGAAGTACGCCCAGTGCCCATAGCTGGGGGGACTGGCAATCGTGAGGAGAAGTGGGCGGTCCCAATCCGCTTCGCGCAGCTTGCGGTAGGCATCCGCCACCTCATCGATGATCTCGGGGCGCAGGTCCGGCTCATCGATGATCTTCCAGTTGAGCACGGCCGGGTGCTCTCTGAAGCGCCGGATGCGATCCAGCGAGAGAGGGAGGTTTTTTGCCACCTGCCCCCGGATGTAGAAGGGCACATCAACCAGAATGCCCGCCTTCCGGGCCAGCTCCAGCGATTCGGCAAACCTGGCTTCGTTGGTGGTGTTGAGGCCCTGAACGCAGTTGAAGCCATACTCCGCCAGAAGCGCATACTCCGAGGGCGACACGTGGTAGAGACCGATGGGGAAGAAGGGCTTGCCATTCGCGAGGAGGACGCCCTCTTCCGTCAGGTTGCGCGGTTTGCGCTTCGCCGGCGTGATGGCAAGGCGGCAATCGGTGTGGCCATTGGGAAGGGCGAAACGCAGCACGTAGTCGCCCGGTGCCAGCGCCGGCGCACTGATCTTGCCCCGGAGAAGCCGGGAGCCGTCGGCGGCCAGATCCATCATCACGCCGGGCAGCAACCGGCCCTCGGAGGTGAGGAGCATCACCTCGGGGCGCGGTGGCGCGCCCTGCCCGGCCTCGCGCAGGCGAAGATCCAGCCCGAATCGTCCGGGCGTGCCCGCGACCGCCGCAACCCGCGGCGGGTCGACCGTGATCAGGGGCGCTTCGCCAACGCGAAAGAAGGTGACATCGTCGAACCACACCTCGCCGGAGCCAAACTGACGCACGAGAATGGCCGCCCGGATAGTATCCGGGGGTGCTTTCGCCTCGACGGCGAGCTCTCGCCATTCACTTCCCGGCGTCAGCCGCGGGGAGTAGCGGCCGCTAGTGTTCTCTCCCTTTTCGTTGTAGAACTCGATCTTGAGCGCGGCCTCGGTGCGCCCACCCTCGGCGCCCCGGCACCACGCCTTCAGAAGGTAGGTCGCACCGCCATGCGCGGGAACGCTCTGGGCCAGCCAGGGAGAGGTCGCGGCCTCCGGGCACCGGACATGCAGCGCCGTCTCGCCGGTGCGCTTCATCTGGCGATCCAGCGAGACGAACGCGCCAAAGCGCCCGGCGGCGGCGTTGGCCCATGCCTCGAAGCCTCTCTCGAAACCGGGGTTGACCACCGGCAGCGCCACCGGCTCCTCCGCGGCACCCGCCACGGCGCACGACAGCAACAAAAGCGCCATTGCGATTCGCACTCTTCTCACCCTTCCCTATCCATGCGCCCGGATCATGCGCTCGACACTCCACTCTGGCTCCCAGCCCATGAGGCGCTTTGCCTTGCGGATGTCGAAGAAGGAGGCGCGCGCGTTCTCCTCATAGTAGGCGCGGTCCACAGGGATCCCCTCGCCCCAGTTACGCTGGATCAGGTCGAGCGTCGGCGCGGTGCCATAGTGCTCGACCGCGGTGATGTAGAACGTCTCGCTCCTCCCCGCCCCCGGATCGTATTCGAGAGCACGGATGATGGCGCTGGCCACGTCCTCCACATCCACCCACGCGTAGGTCGAGCCAGGCTCCTCACGTGGCTTGGGAGAAGAGACCCTCTCCAGAAAGCGTTCATAGCACGCGGGGACGGTGATGAAGGAGCAGCGCAGGCAGATGGTACGCAGGCCATGCGCGCGACTGAACCCCTGACAGAGCTGGTCGCCAAAAGCCTTGGCAAAGCCATGCGCCTCGGAGGGGAGCGATGGGTGCTTCTCGTCGATCGGCAGGTAGTCCGGACGATGCCACTTCGCATGGGGGCCCCAACCGCTGGCGGAATCGCTGCTTGCGAAGATCACCTTCGGAACTCCGCGCTCAACGGCGTAGCGGAGCACGGCATAAGTACTCAGCAGGTTGTTCTGGAGCACCTCTTCCCCGGACGCCTGGCAGTGGTGCGGGATGGCCGCGAGGTGTACAATGGCATCGAAGGTCTCCTGGATTCGATCGAGCTGAGAGGGTTGCGTCAGATCAAGCAACTCCTGGCGGCCGGACCATCCCAACGGATGAGCCACGCGGTCAATATTCACGACCTCGTTGGGGCCTACGAGCCGGGTGAGAACCCGCCGGCCAACGTGCCCGCTTCCGCCGGTAAGCATGATCTTCATGGGAGTCTCCCTTCAGAAGCCTACCAGGAAGTTCTCCACGGAACCGCGTTACCCTGCCGGCCGCGCGCCAGCACGCTCAGTCGCGCCGGTACACATACAGGCGCTTCTCCGAGCGTTCAAAGCCATGGCGAAGGTAAAACTCATCCGCAGTGTCTGTGTAGAGGAACACCTGCTCCAGGTCGCGCGCCTGCTCCATCAGCATCTCAAGGATGCGCCGGCCGATCCCGTGTCCCTGGTAGTCCGGGTGAACCGCCATGTTGTTGATATAGCCAAAGAGATGCCCGTCGGAAAGGAGGCGGCCAATGCCGACCAATCGCTCGCCATGGCGCACGGTGACATAGGCAGTACATCCGGCGAGCGCGCCGGCCATCCTCTCAGGCGCGCGCTTCCGGAAACCGACAGCGGCATTGAGCGCATTCACCTCATCCGGGTGCACGGGCGCGTTTATTTCATAGACCAGGTTCACTCTCGCTCCTCCAGTGACATGGCTCGAAAGCCGGTCTCCTGCCCCCAGGCGGTTGCCCTCTCTCCATGGGCATTACCTGGCGGGCCATCTCCGTTCTTCGCGCTCTTTCCGGTGGCATCCTTGGCGTCCGGTCGTGCAGGAACCGGCGCAAGGGCCTGGCCGCTCCTCATCGCGGGCGTCCGGCTCCAGAAGCAAGGCCTGCTCGCGTTCCATTTGTGATATAATAGGCGAGACGGCAGCCGCCGCGTCCGGGGATGGCCGTATCAGATATGGAAGGATTCAAGGAAGGAGGCGCACGGTGAGTCGGGAGACAGGGACCGCCAGAAAGATGCACGTGCAATTCGCCAGCGACAACTATTCGGGCATCTGCCCGGAGGCGTGGGCGATGATGCAGGAGGCGAATGCCGGCCACGCGCTCTCCTATGGAGATGATGAGTGGACCGACCGCGCCTGTAATCTGCTGCGCGAGCTCTTCGAGACCGACTGCGAGGTCTTCTTCGCGCTCACAGGCACCGCGGCGAATGCCCTGGCGCTGGCCTCTCTCTGCCAGTCTTACCACAGCGTTCTCTGCCACCGCGCCGCGCACGTGGAGACGGATGAGTGCGGCGCGCCCGAGTTCTTCTCCAACGGCACGAAGATTCTCCTGGTGCCCGGCGAGGACGGGAAGATCGACCTCGATGCCGTCGAGAAGATGGTGAATGTGCGCACCGATATTCACTATCCCAAACCGCGCGTGCTCAGCCTCACACAGTCCACGGAGCTGGGCACCGTCTATTCGGTGGACGAGATCCACGCCGCCGGCGAGCTGGCCCATCGTCTCGGCCTGCGCGTGCATATGGATGGCGCGCGTTTCGCGAACGCGCTGGCGTCGCTGAAGGTGACGCCCAAGGAGATCTCCTGGCAGGCCGGCGTGGATGTCCTCTGCCTGGGTGGCGCCAAGAATGGCCTTCCCATCGGTGAAGCCGTCCTCTTCTTCAACCGCGAGCTGGCCCACGAGTTCGATTACCGGTGCAAGCAAGCGGGCCAACTTCTTTCGAAGATGCGCTTTGTCTCGGCGCCATGGGTGGGCCTGTTGCAAGATGGCGCCTGGTTGCGTTACGCGGCTCACGCCAACGCCTGCGCGGAGAAGCTGGAGGCCGAGCTGCGCCAGCTCCCTGGCATCCGCGTGATGTTCCCGCGCCAGGCCAACTCTGTCTTTCTCCAATTGCCTCCCACGGTGGCAGCCGCCTTGCGTGCCCGCGGCTGGCGCTTCTACACCTTTATTGGCGAGGGCGGCGCGCGCTTCATGTGCTCCTGGGCGACCACCAACGCCGACATCACGGCGCTCGTTGCGGACGTGCGCGCAGTGCTTGCCGAGAATGCGGATCGCAGCGGATAGGGGGGAACTCCGCCCGGATGGATTGAGAGGGGGATGAGATGGTCCGCCGCACTCCACGGACGTTGGCCGCTGTTATCCTCGCGGCGCTGGTGAGCATCGCGACCTGGTGGCCTGGGCACAACCTGCCCGCCGCCGAGGCGAAGCCCGGAAAGCAGGCAGCTTCTCAGCCGCCCGCTGGCATTCCAGGCGATGCCAGGGCAGGCACGGCGCTCATGGCCCGCGGAGACGCGGCCGCCGAGGCCGGCCAGCTCCAGGAAGCCCTGGAAGCGTGGTTGCGTGGCTACGAGCGGCTTTTCCCAACGTTTCGCGACCGCCCGTTCAAGGCCCCGGTCCAGGCAGAGTACCTGGCGCAAAGCGCCCTTCGCGAGCGCCTGCTAGAGAGCCTGGCGAAAGAGCTTCCGGACGAGCGGATCCTCGCGGAGCAGCAGGCTATGGCCGCCTTCGGCTTCATCACCCCCGACTTCGACCTGAAGGAGAGCCTTCTCAAGCTGCACACCGAGCAGGTGGCCGGCTTCTACGATCCAGAGAAGCGCCGCCTCTATCTGGTGCAGAAAGGAGAGGCCGGCGGGCCATCGGGACCCTTCGATTCCATCCAGCAGAAGGTCACCCTTGCCCATGAGATGACCCATGCCCTCCAGGATCAGTATCATGATCTGCGAGCGATGCAGCGCGCCGCCGAAGCGGATGATGACCGGTCGCTCGCCCTGAGCGCGCTGATCGAGGGGGAAGCCACGCTCAACATGATGGTGGCAATGGATCCCGGCAGGAAGGAGTTCTTCCTGCGCATGCCGCCGGCGTTCCTCGATCTGGCGATGACGCTGATCAAGCCGCTGCTCTCCTTTGCCAGCGGCCCATCCTTCCACTCTGCGCCCGTGTTCTTGCGAGAGTCGATGCTCTTCCCCTACCTGAAGGGGCTCACCTTCTGCCTCTCACGCACCGAGAAGACGGGCACCTGGAAGCCGGTCAACGAGAGCTTCGCGCGCCCGCCCCTCTCCACGGAGCAGATCCTGCATCCCGAGCGCTATCCGGAGGATGTGCCCGTGGCCCTCGATTTTCCCGACGTGACCGCTGAACTGGGAGAGGGATGGGCCCTCGCGCGCTCGAATACCCTCGGGGAGTTCGCCATCCGCAACCTCCTGGCCGGCACGCTTCCGATTTTGGATGCCGAGAAAGCGGCCGAGGGTTGGGACGGCGACTTCTATCGGGTGTACGCGCGCGCCGGCGCAGAGACAGCCGGCCCGCGCCAGACTCTTTATGTTTGGGCGACCACCTTCGACACTCAGCAGGATGCCCGGGAGTTCCGTGAAGCCTTCGCGCAGGTGTTGGCCGAGAGAATCGGCTTCGAGCCCCAGGATGTCACCGAGTTGCGTGCGCTGCCAAACGATCACTGGGGCCGCGGGTGGCTCTCCAACGAGTGCCTGACGGCGGTGCTGGGCCGCGGCAACGACGTCTGGGTACTCTCGGGGATTCCGGAGAAGGCGTTTCCGGCGGTGCTCGAAAAGGCGCGCCAGCTAACGCGACAAGAGAAGAAGTAACGTGCCGCGCGGGCGCTCCACGGGAGGCAGACCATGCAACTCGCTTCGCTCGGACTGATTGGCGCCGGGGAGGGCCGCTGGGTTCACCCCCTCTGCAAGCCACTCGCCACGGAGAAGAACGGGCCCTTCGTGCAGATGCCAGACGGTTCGCTCGCCCTGATCGATAGCGAGGGGATCCGGTTCAGCCGGGATGAGGGCGCCACCTGGTCCAACGCGCGCCCGATTGCCCCAGGAGTCAACCTGGGGCATGTGGGCCATGTCGGCCAGTTCCTATGCACCCGCGACGGCGTCCTGGTCCTCCTCTTCCTCAGCTTCGAGGGCTACAAGTTTGCCTGGGACGATGCCGCTGGAAAGCCCACGGAGGACTCTCGCCTGGAGCTGTGGTCGATTCGCAGCCTGGATGGCGGCGCGACCTGGACCGACCGGCAGCGCATCCTCGGCGGCTACAACGCCGACTTCACCGGTTTCATCCAAACGCGCGACGGACGCCTCGTCGCCACGGTCGAGCACCTGGCAAGCGATCCGGCGCGCTGGGTGGTCTGCTCCTTCTGGTCGGACGATGACGGCCAGCACTGGCAGCGGAGCAACTGGGTGGATCTGGGGGGACACGGGCACCACGACGGCGCCACTGAGCCGGGCGTCGTCGAGCTGGGAGATGGCCGGCTGCTGATGCTCATCCGCACCAACCTGGACCGGTTCTGGTACGCCTTCAGCGAGGATGGAGGCCAGTACTGGCGCACGATCCGGCCCAGTCCGCTGGATGCCAGCAGCGCCCCCGGCTTCATCCTCCGACTGCGCAGTGGGCGGCTTGCGGTGGCGTGGAACCGGCTCTGTCGCGAGGGCGCGCGGGAAGTGCCCCGAATGGCCGCCCCGAGCGCCGCGTCGCAGGTGGCGGCGTCCTGGCATCGCGAGGAGCTCTCGCTCGCGCTCTCCGAGGATGAGGGCGAGACGTGGACTCGACCGGTCATCGTCGCGCGGGAGCCGGGCGGGCAGCTTGCCTATCCCTACCTCTTCGAGCGGCGACCCGGCGAGTTGTGGCTCTTCACGCGCTACACGTGGGATCGGGCGCACAAGCCCGCGCCGCCGCTGCGCGTGCGCATCGATGAGGCGGAGCTATGGTCCGTCGCCCGCTCCTAGGAGCGGCTGGGATCCCCCATCCCCTCCCTCCCCGCGCGCGGG
>DUUU01000326.1 GCA_012841485.1 Armatimonadota bacterium | reverse complement strand
CGGGTCGCTCCCGTCATCCGCCTTGGGCTATCCGGTAGCGAGCTCCTGCAGGAGCGTACCCTGATGGTGTGCGACTCCGTCGCAAGGCGGGATCCTGAGCCGCTGCGCTCGCTGAGCTCAGCATTGCAGGCGTGCCAGTGTTCGTCGCACTTCACCATCAGCAGGATGGCCAAGCGGGTGCTACGCCTCTTGGGGGACGCCGACAAGCCGGTAAGTGCTGAGGTCGCGTTGCCGATCCCCCTAGAGTGGACCGTCGTAGTTCCTCAGGAGCAAGGGCTTCGTGTTGACGGGGATGTGGATGAAGGATCACTGCCTGCCGAGGAACTACTACGCCTCTTCGCCCGGGCCATCAACCATGCAGCCAAGCTGGCCGACCTCCCCGCTGGCCTGCTTGCCGCGAGAGCCGCACAGCTAATGCGCGCGTCTGGATATCCCCATGCCATGGAAGAGGAGGAACGCGATTTGCGCACGAAGCTCGCACCGTTCCGACTGCCCTACAACCGCCCACGGGCTGTACTGGCCCGCAAGGCGATGAACTACGCGGTAGGCGAGCTGTTTGCGTGTGGGCGTCTTGGTGCAAGCAAGCTAGACGACCTGGTCGCGGCGACTCAGGCTTGCGATCCCGTACTGCTGCCCTGGCGTGCGGAATGCCGTCCGGTCGACGTGCCGCCCATGCCAGTCTACGACACGAGCGATGCGCCCTTCAGCGAGCTAGACGACGCTCTCGTGGCCCCATCCCATGATGCCGACGGATGGGTGATCCTTGCTGAGCGCATTACTCGGTGGGGAGCGCTGAACGCTCCGTATCGGTACTGGGAGCGCCGAGCGTCTGGCACCGTCGTTGCCCCCGACCTCCGCCTGCTGGATGTCACCAGCGGCCAGATTGGCCTCTTCCGCACAATGGAGGGATGCACGGCCGATAGGTACCCTACCGCGCGGGACCCTCAGTCCGAGGGTCACATGCCCCTGTGCGTGGATGCAAGCTACCACTGGTTCGACACACTGGGTGCGGACTGGGTTGCCCTCGCTCCCGGCATTGCTCGTCGCGCTGGTTGGCGACCCGATCCTGAACGGCCTTTCGCCTGGCTAGATGCCCGAGGCGACCGTATGGTCTACTCGGTCGGATGGCAGGATGGTTGGGTGGACAGGCAGCGGCCCAGGCTTGATGCTGGCTGGCGTGTGCTGGCCACGCCGGCGGCGTGGGCTGAAATCTGCACTCACATACCTGGGCATTTCTGGCAGGTCGTCCAGATTGACCGAGGCAAAGAGGATACTGATGAACCGCTGGCGCGGCGATCCTACGCCAGACCCCTGGATTGGCGCTAGTTGCCCTGGGGCGGATAGCCTACTGGTGTGCCAGTCGCCGAGAACCGCGCGGCCCACGAGGAGTGTCAAGGGCGGTCCGCGCGATCTGCGAAGCCGCAAGGCACGCCCGGAGCCCTACCATGTCCGGTGGAGCGACGACCTCTGCGCCGAGCAACGGGGTTGTCCAAGGCCGCGGCAGGGAGCATGGACTCCAGACCTGGACTAGCACAGCTCCGCTATCTCCGGTTCTCCAGGCCTCCGCCTGTCAGGGGTGGCTTAGTTGCCATGTCAAGAACTCGCCCCAACGGATCCCATGTTGTGCGAGCCGAGGCCAGGGCTGCGGCGTTGGCGACCAGCACCCATCCCATGCCGCCGACCATGAGCGTCTCGATGGCCGCTGGCTCGCCGCCCGCATGCCCCATGAGGACTCGCTTCGTCTCGGCGTCGAAGCCGATCTGCAGCCCGAGCAGCGCCGCGAGGGGCCGGGCGGGGGCGTAGACGTGCCCGTCCACGAGCTTCGCTGGCAGGCCCGTCTCCTTCCCGTTCAGCGTGATGCGCACCGGCGCCTCGGGCTCCGCCTTCACCAGTCGGGCGATCTCGAAGTGCATCGGGTCCTTCCGGCGCTGGTAGTCGCCGCCCCACAGAAACCCGAACTCCCGGAACACCGGCACCAGCGGCAGCACCATCCCGGTGCCGGTCGAGGCGGGACCGCCCAGCGGGTTCCACTGCGGGTTGAGGTCCAGCGCCGTCCCGACGGCGTGGTTCGAGAGCATCCGCGTGCTGCCGCGCACCAGCCGGGGGCAGTAGGATCCGCCCCAGAAGCGCAGGTGCGTCTTCAGGCCGCGACGCTCGATCTCCGCGAAGGCGGCCCGAAGCTGCCCAGCGGCGGGTGCGTACCAGGGCACGTCGCCGTTGCACCGGCCGTCATAGGTGGCAACCCCGACGAGTTGCGGCACGCGCACCGTCACCAGGTTCCGTGCCGCCCATCCATCCAGTAGCCGCACGCTCCCGTCCGCGCCCGGGAGGCGCTGCCACTTCACTTCCCCCACCACGGGGTGCTTAAGCGTCGGCATCGCGCAGACCCACCTCTCCAGCAGCGCGTCTCCGCGCTGCGCACGCCTCCCGGATCAGCACGCGGATCACCACCTCCGGCACCTTTGGCAGATAGTGCCGGACGATCTCCACCGCCCGGTTCTCCATCTCCTCCTCGGGCAGGTGGGTGCCGTACTTCTGAATCAGGTCCACGGCCGAGAGCACAACCTGGTCCACCCGCCCCTTGTGCGTCAGCGCGTGCTGCCATACGTAGACGCCCAGCGCCAGCAGCCAGCCCCCCAGGTTCATCCAGTCAGCGTGCATCCTTCATCCCCTTCACGT
>DUUU01000325.1 GCA_012841485.1 Armatimonadota bacterium | reverse complement strand
CGCCTTCGGCGTCCTCCGAGAGCGCCTCGCTGGGGCCAAGCCCCGATCCCGGATAGCTCGCACAGCCCCGGATGTTCCCACCTCTCGGAACCCCGATGGGCGTGCATGAGATTCCGACATAAGGCATCCGAAGCCTCACGGCAGCGCGCAACCCGGCGCGCGGCCTTCTCCTTCTTTCGGAATCCCAAGGCGCGCGCCGCTTTGTTTGACAGGCGATGGCCCGCTTCGGTATAATGAACAAGGAGGTAGGGGACCTCCAGGGCTTTCCTGCAGCGGGCAGGCGGGCCTTTCTCTTCTTGGGGCGCCATTGGGCGGAGCGAGGCGGAACTTTGGCTTATGTGGTTGAGTTGGACGCGTTTTCGGGCCCCCTGGATCTGCTTCTGCACCTGATCCAGAAGCATGAAGTTGATATCTACGACATCCCGATCGCTCGCATCACCGACCAGTACCTCGCCTATCTGCAGCTTCTGGAAGCCCTCGATATTGAGGTTGCCGGCGAATTCATCGTCATGGCGGCGACCTTGATGGAGATCAAGTCACGCATGTTGCTGCCGCCTGCGCCCAAGCAAGAGGACGAGGAGGAAGGTCCCGACCCTCGCGCCGAGTTGGTGCAGATGCTCGAAGAGTATCGGCGCTATAAGGAGGCGGCGGAGCAGTTCAAGAAGCGCTCAGAGGTGTGGGGGCGCGTCTTCCCGCGCGGGAGTGAGCTGCCAGCGGAGATCGCGAGTCTGGTCCCCGAGGCGGGGTTTGCCAACCTCTCGTTGCCGGCGTTGCTCGATGCGTTGCAGCAGGTGCTCCTGGAGGCGGAGACCGAGCACGGCGCGCGCACCATGCAGCGCGAAAAGGTGACGGTGCGCATGAAGATCGCCGAGCTCTGGCACCGCCTCAGCGCGCATCCGGAGGGAGTCACCTTCCGGTCGCTCTTCGATCGCCCCTTCACCCGGGTAGACGTCATCGCGACCTTCCTGGCGGTGCTAGAGCTACTCCGCCTTGGCCGCATTGTCGTCAGCCAGCCGCACGCCTTCGCGGAGCTGCACATTCAAAAGGCCCAGGCGACCGCCGACGCGACCGCTTGAGTGAGCGAACATGGAAGATAGAGAGCTGAGTGAGGTGCTGGAAGCCCTTCTCTTTGCCTCGGGCGAACCGGTATCACTTGACCGGCTGGCAGATGCGACGGAGGAGGCGGAGGAGCGCGTGGCTCGCGTGCTGGAGGAGATGCAGGCCCGGCCGCGGGGCGGGCTTCTGGTGGCCGAGGTTGCCGGGGGCTGGATGCTTTGCACGCGCCCGGAGTATGCCCCCTTCATCACCCGACTGCTGCGGGTGCAGCCGCAACGCCTCTCGCGGGCGGCGCTGGAGACGCTGGCCATTGTTGCCTACCGACAGCCGATCACGGGTCCGGAGATAGAAGCGATCCGTGGGGTTTCAATCGACGGCGTGTTGGGAACGTTATTGGCCCGAGGGTTGATCTGCGAAGCGGGGCGCAAACAGGCTCCCGGTCGCCCGATCCTCTACAAGACAACGGAGGAGTTTTTGCGGTATCTCGGCATCCGGGATCTGGCCGAGCTGCCACCCTTGGAAGAATAGATGGCAAGAGACAGGTTGTTCGCCCCAAGACGTCGTAGGCGCCGGGTCTGGCCGTGGCTACTGCTGCTGGCAGCCGCACCGGCGCTCCTTGTCGCGCGCCCGCGCATCGAACGCCGCGCGCCGGCACGCGAGGTCGAGGTGGTGCGAGAAGTCCTGTTCACCGAGCGCGCGGTGCCGGCACCGCCGCCGATCACGGCCCAGAGCGCCATCCTCATCGATGCGGACACCGGGAAGATCCTCTACGAGAGGCAGGCGCATCAGCGGCGGCCCATGGCATCAACGACGAAGATCATGACCGCCCTCCTCGCGCTGGAGCACGTTCGCACGAACGACATCGTGGTTGCCAGCGAGCATGCCTCACGGACGCCCTACACCGGCCTCTACCTCAAACCGGGGGAGAAGCTGACGGCGGGCGACCTCCTCTGGGCGCTCCTCCTGCGCTCCGCGAATGATGCGTGCGTCGCCATGGGCGAGCACGTCGCGGGAAGCGAGGAGAAGTTCGTCGAGATGATGAACGCCCGGGCGCAGGAGATGGGGCTGAAGAATACGCACTTCATGAACCCGCATGGCCTTCACGCCGAGGAGCACTACTCGACGGCGTATGATCTCGCTCAGATGACTCGCGTGGCGATGCAGCACCCGCTCTTCGCGGAGATGGTCGCGCGCAAGCGAAAGCGGATCGACCGCTCCATCGAAAAGCAGGATGTGGTGGTAGTAAACAAGAACCGCCTGCTCTTCCGCTGGGACGCCGTGGATGGCGTGAAGACGGGTTACACGCGCCAGGCCGGGCATTGCCTGGTCGCGTCCGCGTCCCAGGATGGCTGGCGGCTCATCTCTGTCGTGCTCAAGAGTGGAAACTCATGGGGCGACTCGCGCACGCTGCTCGAGCACGGCTTCCGGCAGTACGAGCGCGTCCTCGTGGCGCGCAAAGGTACCCCCCTGACACAGGTGCGCGTCACGAACGGGCTTCAAGATTCCGTGCAGGCGATGTTGCTGAAAGATGTCTCGGTCGTGGTGCCTCGCGGCACGAAGGTGGATGTGCGCACGGAGGTGACCCCGGGGAGGGCGCGCGCCCCGCTCTGGCGCGGCGACTCGCTGGGCATTCTGGTCGCCCGTCGGGGCGAGACGGAGCTGGGGCGCAGTCTGCTCCTTGCCGCCGACCCGGTGGAACCGGCACCAAAGCCCCTTCTTGCCCGCTTTCTGTTCTTCGGACTGGTTGGGTTCACCGGTCTTCTTGCCCTCTCGGTAGTGGTACGCCATGGAAGAAAGGCTGCACAAAGTACTGGCCGCCGCCGGCGTCGCTTCGCGCCGTGAAGCGGAGCGGATGATCGCCGCGGGACAGGTGGCCATCGATGGGGAGACTGTCACCGAGATGGGCGTGAAGGTCGACCCGGAGAAACACGCGATCACCGTCGCGGGACGCCCGGTGGCGATCCCGCGACGCAAGACGTACGTACTCCTCAACAAGCCCGGCGGCTACGTCACCACCCGCGCTGATCCCCACGCCGGGCGCACGGTGATGGATCTGCTGCGCGATGTCGACGTGCCTGTGCATCCAGTGGGCCGGCTCGATAAGGATACGGAAGGGGCGCTGATCGTCACCAATGATGGGGAGCTGACGCAGTTGCTCACCCATCCCCGGCATGGGGTGCCGAAGATTTATCAAGCGCACGTCCAGGGCGTTCCCGGTGAAAAGGCGCTGGAGAGGCTGCGCACCGGGATCCGATTGGAGGAGGGGATGACCGCGCCCGCGCAGGTGCGGGTGCTCTTCGCGGGCGAGGATCGCGCCGTGCTGGAGATCACGCTGCACGAGGGCCGCAAACGGCAGGTGCGCCGGATGCTGGAAGCGGTCGGGCATCCGGTGCGCTATCTGCGGCGCGTCGCTATCGGACCGATCAGCGTGCGCAAGCTGCCGCTCGGCGCGTGGCGCCACCTGACCCAGAAGGAAGTGCACGCGCTGATGCGCATGGCCAAAGGCGAAGCAGCCCCACAGCCATCCTCACCGCGCCCGCGAGGAAGCAGCGCGGCCCAGCCGACCCAAGCTCCGCAGAGGCGCGCGTCGCGTGCTCCGGCCAAGAGCCCCGCACCCCCCCTGACTGGCTCCAAGGAGCGAGCCCGGAGCGGGCAGAGCGGTGGCGGGGCAGGGGACAGGCCCGCGCCACGTCGCGAGGGCCGGATGAGCGGTAGACCACGCGATGCACGCAATCCTTGAGGCAGACCGGATCCGTTGTGGCTACACTGCGGCTCCGGTGTTAGAAGAGGTCTCCTTCTCGCTTGCGCCCGGCGAACTGGTGGCGGTCATTGGCCCGAACGGATCCGGGAAATCGACGCTGCTGCGTGCGGTGAGCCGTACCCTGCACCCGCAATCGGGCGAGGTCCGGGTGGAAGGCCGCGAGATCTACTCCGCCACGCCCCAATGGGTGGCACGGCGGATCGCCGTCGTGCCCCAGGAGACGCGCGTCGATTTTGCTTTCACCGTGCGCGAGATCGTGCTCATGGGGCGGCTGCCCCACCTGGGCCGCTTCGCGACGGAGACCGCCGCCGATATCGCGATTGCCCGAGAGGCGTTGCAGCGCACCGGCGTGCTGAAGCTGGAGGATCGCTCCATTCTGGGGATCAGCGGCGGCGAGCGCCAGCGGGTGATGGTTGCCCGCGCGTTGGCGCAACAGACGCCCATTCTCCTGCTCGATGAGCCGACGGCGCACCTGGATATCAACTACCAGATCGAGATCATGCGCTTGGTGAACACTCTGCGCGCCGATGGCGCGCGCGCTCTCCTCGTCGTGCTTCACGACCTCAACCTGGCCGCTCAGTTCTGCGACCGCCTCTTGCTCCTTCACCGGGGCCGCGTCTTCGCGGATGGCCCGCCGGAGAGCGTGCTCACGCGAGAGAACGTGCGCCTCGCCTATGGCGCGGACGTCCTGGTGCGGCGACACCCGCAGACGGGCCGGCCCTACGTGGTCGCCGAGGCGGGCCGGGGCGCGCCGCAATTTGCCGAAGCCGAGGAGATGCCGCTCGTCCATGTGATCTGCGGCGCCGGCACGGGCGAGGCCGTCTTTGAGAGCCTCCTGGAGCGGGGCTTCCGGGTGACGGCGGGCGTCATCAACACGGGCGATAGCGATCAGGTGGCCGCGAAGCGCCTGAACCTGCGCTATGTGGATGAGGCGCCGTTTACTGCGATCACCGAGGACACGCACCGCGCCCACCTGCGCTTCATCGAGGACGCGGATATGGTGCTCCTCACGCCCTTCCCCATGGGCCCGGCCAATCTGCGCAATCTGGATGCGGCACACTATGCCCTCTCGCTTGAGAAGCCGGTGTGGCTTCTGGATGCCGAGGGCGCCCGGGCCCGAGATTTCAGTGGCGGCCCTGCGGGGGAGCGTTTCGAGGCGCTCCTCAAAGCTGGCGCACGCCCCATCGTATCGCTCGCGGATCTGCCGGCGCCTGCCGCCAGCGAGAGCGCATCGAGCGGTCGCTCTGGATCCAAGCCGAATGGGTGAGTGAAGGGGCGGAGACCGTCGCGTTGAGGAGTGCTGCTCGCCCATTCCAACACGCGCCGGCTCAATCGCCTGACCCGCTGAGATGCCGGGCGGCGCGGCTTCAGGGCGCGAAGGAGACCCGGTTGCGGCCCATGGCCTTGGCGTGGTAGAGGGCGCGGTCGGCTTCGGCGATCAGATCATCGGCATCCGGCACCTCTCCATCCGACGCTGCGGCCAGACCGATGCTGGTCGTGCAGTGGATCGTCTGCCCACCGATGTCGAAGGGTTCCTGCTCGACGCGCTGGCGGATCCGTTCGGCCAGCACGCGGGCGCCCTCGGCGCCTGTCTGAGGGAGGATGATCAGAAACTCTTCGCCGCCATAGCGACCCACCACGTCTACCGAGCGCACGGAAGAGCGCAAGATGCTGGCGATCTGTCGGAGGACCGCGTCGCCTGCCGGGTGCCCGTACGTATCGTTGACCCGCTTGAAGTGATCGAGATCGAGCAGCAGGCAGGAGAGGGGTAGGCGGTACCGCTTTGCCCGGGGCACCTCCTCCGAGAGGCGCTGCACGAGGTGACGGCGGTTATACAGTCGGGTGAGTTCGTCGTGGGTGGCCAGCTCGGCGAGAAGCTGGTTGCGCTCTCGAAGCGCGTCCTGTAGCGCCTTGAGGCGCAGGGCCACGTTGATGCGGGCGAGCAGCTCTTCGCGGTAGTACGGCTTCGTGATATAGTCGTTGGCGCCTTCACGCAGCGCGCGGAGCTTGTTCTCCAGGGCGGTCGAGGCGGTCACGAAGATGACTGGAATGTGCTGGGTGCGCGGGTCGTGCCTCAATGCCTGAGCCACGCTGAGGCCATCCATCCCGGGCATCTCGAGATCCATCAGGATCAGATCAGGCTGGTGAAGGCGCGCCTGGCGGAGTACCTCGTCGGCATGGGTTGCCGAGAGGAGATGGTGGCCTTCGCTCGCGAGGATGGTGCCTAC
Source organism: Armatimonadota bacterium (assembly GCA_012841485.1). The sequence goes on along the minus strand of DUUU01000325.1, from coordinate 10,102 downwards.
CAGGTCGATGCTCTCGGGGTCGTCATCGGCGATCAACACGTGCCGCCCTTGGAGATCGATGAGGAGTTCGCTTGACTGGTCCATCTCAGTGACCTCCTGCTCCCAGACTGCCCAGCATCTGGATCACCGCGGGGCCAAGAATCACCACGAAGAGCGCCGGCAGGACGAGAAAGACGAGTGGGAAAAGCATCTTCACGGGGATCTTCATGGCCGCCTCCCTCGCGCGCTCGCGGCGGAGGTTGCGCATCAGGTCCGCCTGTACCCGCAGCACCTGGCCGATGCCCAACCCAAGGCGCTCGGCCTGGACGATGGCCGCGACGAAGGTGTTCAGGTCCTCCACGGCGCATCGGTCGCGCATGTCGCGGAGGGCATCCCGGCGCGGCTTGCCAATGCGGATCTCGTAGGCCACGTGCTGAAACTCTTGCGAGAGCGGTCCTTCCACCTTCTCGGTCACCTTCTGCATCGCCGCATCGAACGCCAGGCCGGCCTCGACGCTCACGCAGAGGAGGTCGAGGACGTAGGGCAGAGAGCGCTGGATCTGCTTGCGCCGCTGCTTCGTCTTTTGCAGGATCGCCCAATCGACCAGGAGAAAGCCGGTGGCAAAGCCGCCCAGGGCGAACAACAGGGCTTCCTCCGGCTTCTTGTACAGCACCGTGGTGCCCAGTGCGAAGCCACAGAACGTGCCGGTGGCGGCCAGCACTATCTTGGCGAAGATCACCTCTTCCGAGTGGGCGCGCCAGGGATTGCCCGCGACCTGTAGACGCCGCCGGATGCTATCCTTGAGGCCGGGTGGCGAGAAGCGGGCCACCAGCCGGAGCACGCGCTGCGCGATGGGGCCGACTAAACGCGCCAGGAACGGCCGCCGCAGTTCCATCTCCTCCGGAGACAGTTCGCGGGTCTCCTGCACCTGGCGCTGCAGCCGCGCCAAGGGGGAAGACCTCTCCCGCTCGATCCGGATCCCAATGGTCAAACAGACCACCGACAGGAAGAAGGTGAGTGCGATGAGAACCAGCATCGTTCCTGCTACACCTCGATCTTGACCACGCGCATGATTGCCAGAATGCCGAGTACTTGCAGCACGGCGCCCGTGATCAGCATCCCCTTTCCCATGGCAGTGGTCAAGAGCAGATCCATATAATCTGGGTTCAGGGAGGTGAGCAGCACCGTCAGCCCAAGCGGGAGCGCGCAGAGGATGCCCCCGGATAGCTTTCCTTGCGCCGTCAACGTCTGGATCTCGCGCTTCAGCTTCACGCGCATCCGGATTGTCTCGGCGATGTTCTCCAGGATCTCCGCGAGGTTGCCTCCCACCTCTCTCTGGATCATGAAGGCGGTGACCGCTAGATCCAGGTCCTCGCTGCGGCAGCGCTGGCTCATCTTGATGAAGGCTTCATCGACCGGCACGCCGAGGGTGACATCCCGCAGCGCGCGCTCGAACTCCTCACTAATCGGGGGGGGCATCTCGGTCGAAACCGTCTCCATCGCGTCTAGGAAACTCGTCCCCGAGCGTAGTGAGTTGGTCATCAGGAGCAGGGCATCCGCTACCTGGAAATCGATCTTCGCGAACCGCATCCGTTGGGTGATCCGCAGGACGTAGAAAGGCGCGAAGCCGGCCAGCAGCGCGATTGTCAGCGCCACAAAGAGGTTGCTCGTGAAGAACTGCACGATCGCGAGCGTCAGAAAGAGCGCGGTGAGGGTGATATAGAGAAACTCGACCGCCTTGAGCGGAATGCGCGCCAGGACCAACGCATGGTCAAGCTGAGCGAGGACGGGCCGAGCCCGCGTCCGCGAGAGCAGGCGCGTGAGCATCGGGAGCAGGGTACGCTGGCCTTCCGTGGCCGGCACCGAGGCGGGGGCGTTTGGCGCCGGGGAGACCTTCTCACTCTTCTTTCCCAGCCGCTCTTGCAGGATGCGCCGCGAACGCCGGTGCAGCAGGATGTTCACGCGCGGCGCGACTTGCGCCAGGCCCCTGATGAGCAGGTACGCGCCCACGATCCCGAACACGACGCCAAACACGAGCAGCCTGCTACTCACCGAAACCTCCATGACGCCCTGGTGCAAAGAGCGAAGCAGGAAGACTGATTCCCGCCTGCTCGAACTTCTCCAGGCATTGAGGGCGCATTCCGGTTGCCTCATGCCGGGCGATCACCTTGTTGTTGCTATCGATGCCGAGTTGGCGCAGGACGAAGATATCCTGCAGCGTGATCACGTCGCCCTCCATGCCGACCACTTCGGTGATCTGGACGATCTTGCGCGAACCATCGCGCAACCGCGCCTGTTGGATGATGAGGTCAATCGCCGCCGCGATCTGCTCGCGAATGGCGCGCACGGGCAGCTCCATGCCCGACATCAGGACCATCGTCTCCAGGCGCGATAGCATCTCTCGGGGCGAGTTGGCATGGCCCGTCGTCAGGGAGCCATCGTGGCCAGTGTTCATCGCCTGAAGCATATCCAGGGCCTCGCCGCGCCGGCACTCGCCGACGACGATCCGGTCCGGGCGCATGCGGAGCGAGTTCACCACCAGGTCCCGGATAGAGACCGCGCCTTTGCCCTCGATGTTCGGCGGGCGCGCCTCCAGGGTGACGACGTGGGGCTGCTTGAGCTGCAGCTCTGCGGCGTCCTCGATTGTGACGATCCGCTCATCCATCGGGATGAACCCGGAGAGACAGTTGAGGAGCGTCGTCTTCCCGGATCCCGTTCCCCCGGAGACCACGATGTTCAGCTTGGCGAGCACCGCGGCGCGTAGGAAATCCGCCATGCCCCGGGTGAGGGTGCCGAAGGAGATCAGGTCTTCGATGGCGAGCGGGTCGCGCGAGAATTTGCGGATCGTGAGCGACGCCCCGCGCAGGGCGATGGGGGGGATGACGGCGTTCACACGCGAGCCATCCTGGAGACGAGCATCCACCAGCGGACTCGCTTCATCGACGCGCCGGCCCACCGCCGAGCAGATCTTCTGGATGATGCCGATCAGGTGCTCATCATCGCGGAACTGCTTCTCCGAAAGCTGCAATCGTCCGTCGCGCTCATACCAGATCTGCTTCGGGCCGTTCACCATGATCTCGCTCACGGACGGGTCGTTCAGGAGCGCCTGAAGTGGCCCGAGGCCCGTCACCTCATCCAGGAGCTCGAAGATCAGCTGGTTGCGCTGCGTGCGGCTGACGGCAACGCCTTGCTCGTCCAGCAGATTGAGGATGATCTCCTGCACCTGGCGGCGGAGGGCCGTCTCGTCGCCGCGTGCCAGAAACTCCTGGTCGAGTTGCGCGATCAGGCGGTCGAGAAGGCGGTACTTCAGCTCGTAGAACGACTCGATGGCGGTGACTGAGGCCGTCTCGCGCTGGGCCTGCAGGTTATGGAAGGGGTTGCCCAGCGTCTTGGTGATCGTCAGTGTCGGCGTGGGCGCGAGGGGCGGCAGCACGGCCTGCACCCGGGCGCCATCCTGAAGCGTAGCCGACATGCGCGGGATGGTGTCATCGAGGGGGACCTCCACCAGTTCCGCGATTCGGCGAACGATGAGCACCAGATGGGCATCGTCCTTGAAGAAGAGATCGGTTGTCTCCAAACCGCCGTAACGCTCCGCGAGCACCTCACGCGGTCCGTTGATGACGATGCGTCTGACCGTGGAGTCGTCCAGGAGCGATTCGAGGGGGCCGAGGCCAAACAGCTCGTCATAGAGGCGCGAGAAGACCTTGGCGCGTTCTGTTGGGGTGAGGCTAATCCCCTCCTGCTGCAGGATCGGGAGTGCGTGTTCCTCAATCGCGAGCATCCGCTGGTCACGCTCGCCGCGCTCCACGCTGCGCGAAGCGCCTCCTGTCGGCGAGAGCGCGCGGCCAATCTGCTCCAGCAGTCGCCAGATGATGCCATCACTCTCCTGTGGATGGACTGCCTGGGGTTGCGAGGTGGAGGCGGCAGGCAAGCGTTCTGGTCCGGCGGGGGGGACCAAGCCATCCCCCTGGGGCTGCCGGTCGGGATCCGGCAGTGGGGCACCTCCTCCTTTGCTGATGCGCGAAAGCAGCGACATAACAGATCCACGGCCTGCCGGCACCCAGGCGCGTTGTGGGGTCTCGGAGCGCCTCCGGCCGGCGAGGCCAGCTCATCCCCTTTCCGAGTAAGGGTTCAGGACGTTTGAACACGGGCCCTCGATAAGCCCTGCACCACCGTGGAGTTAGCTTGAAGTGCCTGTGCCAAGCAGCTGGCGCAGAAGCACGCCGAAGCCCTTTCGCGGCGCCTCAGCGGGTGCCCGCGCCGTTTCGATCTCGGGTGCGAAGAGATGCGCCAGGTGATGGACCGCCTCGCTCACCTTTGCCTCTGGGTTCGATATCACAAAGGGAGTTCCTTGATTCACCGACGCCACGACGGTCCGCCCCTCGCTGGGGATACGGGCGGATACCGGGTGTTCAAGATACTCCTCCACTTCATCTGCCTTGATCCCCATCTCGCCTGTTGCGCGGTTGATGACCAGCTTGATCTTCTCTGTCTCATAGTGCAGATCGCGCATCGTCTCGAGGCAGACCTTGGCATTGCGCAGCGAGGGCACGTCCAGATTGGTGATGAGGAGGATCTCATCAGAGAGGTCGAGCGCCGCCAGGGTGGTGTCGTTCAACACAGATGCCGCATCCACGATGACATAGCGATAGCTCTCCTTGAGGATGCGGAGCACCTGCTGCACGCAATAGACCGTGACCGTCTCGGCATACTGGGGCCGCGGCGGAGCGGCGAGGAGCCGGACGCCCGAATCGTGCGGCGTCAGGAAGGTCTCAATCAGGCTCGCGTCCAGGTGTTGGAACTGGGGCAGCGCGTCCACGATGGTCTTCTGCGGCGTCAGGTTCAAGACGAGGTCCAGGTCTCCAAACTGCAGGTTGAGATCGACGAGGACCACCGGGTCTCCCGTGTCGTGCGCGAGTGCCACCGCCATGTTGGCCGAGAGGGTGGTCTTGCCCACGCCATCATGCGGGCTGTAGAAGGTGATGATCTTGGAGTCCTCGGGGGAACGCGGGGTAAGGCCGCGCTCGCGCTGCTTGCGCCGGCGCTCCTTGTCCCACACGCGTTGAGTGGCGGTCACCACCTCGTCACTGGTGAAGGGCTTGATGAGATAGTCGCGTGCGCCGGCCTGCATCGCCTTGCGAAGGTACTCCTGGTCTCCCGCCGCGGACATCACGATCACGCAAGTGTCGGGGTGGTCGATGGTAATACGCTCGGTCGCCTGGATTCCATCGACGCCCGGCATATTCACGTCCATGATCACCACGTCGGGGCGAAGCTCGGCCACCCGCTGAACGGCCTCCTGGCCGTCCGACGCCTCGCCGACCACCTGGATCTCCTTCTCAAGGGAGAGGATGTTTCGCAACGTCTCCCTCGTCTGCTCGGAGTCATCCACAATCAGGACTTTGATGTCCTCTTGCATAGCCCTCTACACGCTCCTTTGGCAGCCGCTATTGGCTGCCGCCGCTGCTTGCTCCAACGCCGCTTCCTTGCCCGGAGATGCTCGCGCCGAGGCTGGACGGGCTGGCGAGCCCGCCCCCACCCGGCTTTAGAACGGGAGTCTGCCTCAGACCAGCGGGCGGCTCTGGGCCGGGCAGGAGTTCTGGCGTCAGGAAAAGCACCAACTCGCGCGCGAACTTCTCCTTGCGGACCGATCGGAAGAAGCTGCCGAAGACCGGGATATCTGCCAGGATCGGGAACTTGTGTACGGTGGAGGCCTCGTCGTGCGAGATCAGGCCGCCTACCACCAGGGTCTCGCCAGCTTTCAGGCGAAGCTCGTTCAGCGCGCGCTTGGTCGAGAAGCCGGGGATCTCGCTGCCGTTGATCGTGACCGCATTGCTGCGATCGATGCTGCTCACCTCCACCAGAAGACGCAGTGTGATCTCGTCGCCCGGTTCGACGACCGGCTCGATGCTGAGCACGACGCCGAAATTGCGGTAGGTCACCGTCGTGTTGAGCACCGTGTCGGCGCCTCCCGTCGTTCCGAGACCACTCAGCTGCGGGATCGGAACCTCGCCGCCAATATGGATGTAGCCGGCCGCGCCGCTATTGACCACGGTGCTGGGCGCCGAGAGGAGTTCGGCGTGTGCCTCCTCGATCAGTGTCTTGATGTTGGCCTGGATGCTGGTCAGCAGGCGGAAGCCGCCCGTCGGCGTCGTCTGGCCAAAGAGCGTTGGCCCGCCGATAGAGGTGTCCATCCAGCGTACGCCCAACTCGCGGAGCCGGCGCGAGTCCACATTCAGCATGCGCGCCTGGACCCGCACCTGCCGCGGCTGGGCCAGCTGGATCAAGTTGATCACCGTGCCGTTGGCGCGGGCGACCACCTTCTCCGCAATCGCGACCAGACCCTCGATATCCTCAACGCGAGGGGCCTGGCCGCGGAGCACCACCGTGGTTGGCTGGCCGGGAAGTGTCTCTGCCGTCACCTCGCCTGCCGGAAGTACCGCCTGGACTTGCTCCACTAGGCTCGGCCCGCTGGGGGCCGGGGGCTGCGCCGGCGGCGGGGCGGGAAGCTGCAACAGGTTGACCACCTTGACCGAGAACGCCTCCGCGATCCGCTGGGCGCGCATCATTTGCTCGGTGTTATCCACCTTGCCCTCTAAGAGGCAGGTGTTCTCCACGACGCGCACGGTGATCTTTTCATCATTGATGGCATCCTGGATCATCTGCTGCCGGCGCGCCGGACCCGGCTCCACCGTAAGCTCATACTCGGTGCGGCCGCGCTGATCCCAGACGCGGAGCATCGTCACCCCCGGGCCCTTCGCCAGGAGCAGGATCTCGGTATCACTCACCGGCTGTACTTCAGCGATGGCGCCCGAAGGATCATCAATTTGAATGGTGCGCACGCCCTGCGCCGGCAAGATGCGCGATTTGCCCTCCTCCATGCGGAGGCGTATCGCCCCATCGGGTGGTTCGGCGGCAGGGTGGGTGAGCTCGGTGGAGAGGGGGGCCGCGGTCGAGACGGGGAGAGCCCTCGCCAGCACGGAGATGGCGTCCCGCGCTCCCTGGGCTGCCCACTGCTCATGTGGCCCCGCGACGCGTGTCACCGGCGCCGCGGCTCCCGCCGGGATCGTGAGGCGCCAGCCGGCCGGCATCGCTTTCAGGCCCGGAGCGCGGAAGAGTGGCGATGGGAAGGGCACCACGGATGGGGTCCGCATGCCCCCTTCCAACACCGACCGGGGCGTGCTCGGGCGCGGCGGCACCGGCGCGGGCACGATGCGGGTACGCGTGGCCGTGCTCGAGATAGCCACGCGGGCGGCGAGCGCCGGGGCCGTGACCGTGGCCGCGCTGCGCCGGTGCTCCTGCGCGCTCCCATCGGAGAGCACGCCAGCGCCGAGGGGGAGACGCCCGGCGACACGTGGTGCCTGGTGCATGGCAGGGGAGGGATGACTGTGCAGGCAGAATGGCGCGCCGCATCGCGATGCGCCTCGGGGGCCGGCATCTGAGGTGCCGGTGCCGAGAAGCAGCGTCACGCTGATCCCCAGCATGGCTGCTCTTCCGAGATAGGTTGCCCGCATTGAAGTCATCCTCCTGCCGGCCGCACGCGGGTGGACGAGAAAACGTCGATGCTGCGGTAGAAGCCGGCGGCCCTCGAGAGCCTGGTGGTGTGACCGGTGATTACCAGCCCCATTATACATCAAGTGTTCAATCGCGCCAAGGCACCCCTGGCCTGGGTGATGGCAGCGCCCTCTTTCGGCCGATGCGCAGGCGGGCGCCTGGGAGAGTGATCTTTGCTCTCCCCCTGCGCAGGCAGTTGTCCTGCGGGAGACCTGGAGCAGGGCGCCAGATTCCCTATGTGAATGGCCAGGCAGGAGGCAGGCGGCCGGATACGCGCCGCTCGCCTCCTGCCTCCGCATTGCCAGCTCAATGCTTCTGAACACCCCTGCGGTGCGGAGTCACGATGTGCTCTCAGTGGGCAGCCGTCACTCCAGGGACCGGATGAATGTCCGGTGTTTCGGCGGTGGCAACGGAGCCACCGGTGACGAGCTGCGGTGTTACGAAGATGATCAGCTCGCGCTCGGCGCTATCCTTGCGCACCGACTGGAAGAACTTGCCCAGCACCGGGATATCGGCGAGGATCGGGAACTTGTGTACCGCCTTGGCCTCTTCCTTGGAGATCAGGCCGCCGATCACGAGTGTTTCCCCATCGTGGATTCGGAATGCCGTCTCTGTGCGCTTGGTGCTGAACCCGGGAACCACGCTCCCGTTGATCGTAACGGCGGTCGAGCGATCGATGGCGCTGACCTCGGTGCCCAGTTTGAGGGCGATCTCGTTGCCGGCCAATACCACCGGTGCCAGCTGCAGCTTCACGCCGAAGTCGACGAACTCGACACTCTGGCCGAGCAGGCCATTGCCCACGGTGCTGTTGCCGGTGGCGGGAGCGGCCACGCCGCCGTTCGCCCCGGCGTAGCCGGTGATGAGCGCGGGAATCGGCAATCGACCACCGATGACGATCTCACCCTTTTCGCCGCTGGCCACGAGGAGGCTCGGCGTGGCGAGCGTGTTGGCGCGGTTCTCCTCCAGGAGAGCGCGTATGCTCGCGGTGAGGCTCGTCAGCATTCGAAACTCCCCTTCAGGCGTTGCCTGGCCCCACGTCGCCTGATCCGGCCAGCGAATGCCCAGCTCGCGCAAGACGCGCCGGTCCACATCCACCATGCGCACCTGAACGCGCACCTGGTCGGGGCGAGTGACCTGGATCTGGTTCACCACGGTCTGCGCGAAGGCACTGGCGGTCTTTTGCGCGCGCTCCGCGTCCTCGATGCGCGCGACGGTGCCCCGCAAGACGACGACATCCGAGCGGCCGGGCACCCCTTCGACGGTGAGCCGGGGGTCATCCAGCGCGGCGCGCACCTGTTCGGCGACATCGGGGGTTGGCATGGGCTTGGGTGCCGGCGTCGCGGGCGTCTGCAGCAGGTTGAGTACCTTGGACGAAAAAGCACCCGCGATCTGCTCCGCGCGAGTGGCCTCCGCGGCGTTCATGACACGCCCTTCGAGGAGTACTGTGTCGTTCACCACACGCGCCGTGATGTTGGGAGAGCCAATGGTGCGCGTGATCTGAGCATCCAGATCCGCCGATGGGGCGACCACCTGCACCTCATGCTCGATGATACCACGCTCGTCCCAGACACGCAGCATGGTGGTGCCCGGCGTGATGGCCAAAACGAGCAGCTCGCGCGTGGAGAGCGGCTGCACCTCCGCGATTGCCCCGGCGGCATCGTCGATCTGCACCCGCTTCACGCCCTGGACCGAGAGCAGCCGAGAGCGCGATGGCGTGATGACGATGGTCTCTCCTTTGCGCCGAACCAGATCCGTGCGGGGCTGCGTAGTCGCTCGGGCGACGGTTGCCGCGGGCGTGCCTTTCCGTGCGGTGTGCTCCACGGGAATGGAGGGTGGCTCCACCACGCGCGCCGTAGTGGGCGCGGCTGGCTTCGTGGGTTTTGCTGCAGCCTCGGTCTTGGCCGGGGCAGGAGCGGCCTTGGCAGGAGCCGGCGCGGCAGCTGCCGCTTTAGCCTGAGCGGGGGCCGCCTTGGTGACCCCGGGCTTCGCCTTGGCAACGCGCGCCGCGTAGCCCGCCTTCGGGATCACCAGGAGAGAGCCCGCCAGGACCCTGTTGGGATCCGTGATCTTGTTGGCTACCAGGAGATCCTGAAGCGAGATGCCGTAGCGCCTGGCGATGCGCACTGCTGTTTCGCCCTTGGCTACCCGGTGCGTGCGCTGTATGGCAACGCGAGCTTTTGATGCACGCGCGGATGCAGGCGCGCTTGCTGCGCTGCCGGTAAGTGTCAAGACGACCAGTAACCCCAGGGCTGCCGCAGCCAGACGGCGCGGAAGGCCAGAAGCCCCAGGGCACACGGACCGAGAACTGCGAAGAGTACTAGCGTTGGTCCTGTTCGGGTTCATGAGGAATGCCCTTGCTTTCCGATACCCGGAGCGTCACAGTCTCGCGCTGTGTGCCCCGAATGACTTCCACCGTGTGCGGTGGAGTGACCGCCGAGAGTGCTGGCCCTTCACTGGTACTTCTCGCCGTCGCAGGGCGAGAGGGTATCGGCGGCGGTATAGGAGTGATCAACTCCGGCTTGGCCGGAGGGAGCGCAGTGGGCCCCAGGCCGAGCGCCGGGGCCGAACT
>DUUU01000324.1 GCA_012841485.1 Armatimonadota bacterium | reverse complement strand
CACCAGTCGTCGCGGGCGCCGGTTGCCTCGGCGCCAGACCCGCCGCGGGTGACGGGCTTCCCGGCGCGAGCCCTCCGGCGCCGCCCGGCAGGGCCACCGGGAAGCCCTCGGAGGGTGTCAACTGGCCCGATTGCGGCGCTTCCCGCAGGCTCATTACGAGGAGCACGGCCACAAAGGAGATGATAGCCACGACGGCGAGCTGCATCGGCGGGGAAAGGCGGGGGCGGTGCGTGCCACGGGCACGCGTTCCAGGGGTCGTCTTCCTGGCAGGCAACGGCACCAGGGCATCGGCGGCGCGCTGGCGTGCCTGTTCTAGCTTCTCACGGTCGGCCGGGTTCTCCGGATCCAGATCAATCGCGAGCTGATAGCGCTGCGCGGCCTCTTCCCAGCGTTTCTGGCTGGCGTAGATATCGCCGAGCAGCGAGTGGGCAGAGGCGTTCTCAGGGAAGAGTCGGAGCGCCTCGATGCACTTCTGCTCCGCCGATTCCCAGTCGCCGCGTATGCGGAACAAGTTGGCCATTGTCAGGAGCTGGTGTGCTCCCGTATCGGGCGCGTTGCCAGGCGCGTGCGCGCGCGCGCCTGTCTCCAGGCGCGCGCCACACTGCGTACAGAACGAGGCACCCTCCTGGGCCTCGCTACCACATGCCTTGCACTTCACCTCCGGCTCCAATCCCGGCCTCCGGCGCGGCCTCCCCGCACATTCTTTCGCCAGGGAGACGCCAGACTCCTCGCGGCGCGCGCCTTCGGGCCCTCGCGGGGCGAGGCACACCGCGGTGCCTCATGGGAAAGCTTGGCCCCGCATGCCGGGGGAAGAGGAGGTCCCGCTATGCGTCAGACTCGCCCGTCGCGGGCATCGGCCCCATGCCCGGCTCAGCCACTCGCGCTCCCAGCTCGCGGTCGAGCATCAACAGCGCCACGGCGTTGTCGCCAATCATCTTGAGCTGGTCAACGATTTCGCCGGCGCTCTTTTCCTCTTCCACCTGCTCGGTGATGAACCACTGGAGCATGATCTGCGCCGCGTAGTCGTTCTCCTTGGCAGCGAGGGCGTAGAGGTCGTTGATCATCGCGGTCACGCGCGCCTCATGCGCCGCCACTTCCTGGAAGAGCTCCAGGGGAGAGCCGAAACGGGCCGGCGGCTGGTCGATTGCCCTGATCTCGGCGCGGCCACCGCGTTCGTTGACGTAATCGAAGAGCTTCAGCGCGTGTCCCCACTCCTCCATGAACTGGATGCGCAGCCAGTGAGCCATGCCGGGAAGGTTCTCTGCCTCGCATTGCGCGGACATGGCCAGGTAGAGGTGCGCCGAGTAAACCTCGTTCTTAACCTGCTCGTTGATCGCCCCCTGAAGGGCCTCGCTCAATCCCATACTCCACTCTCCTCTCGCGCCCGTACCCCACACCGGCCGGGCGGCTTCGCATACGGCACGACTCAGCCGCGCCACACTGCGCCATCAAAGCGGCGTGCGCGACAGAACCGGAGGAGAGAGAACGCAGACCGCATCCTCACGCAGGGCGGCGACGAACGGTTCCGATTCCGCGCATGCGCCCCTCCCGTCGCGCATTCCCCAGACCGCCACCGCTCCTAGCGCCCAAGCACGCAGGGCCCCCCGCGTGAGTACTGCCATGTGTGGGAGCAGGCGCTTGTACAGCGAGCGGTTGTCCCACTTTACCACACCGAAACCAGGCCCGTCAAGCCACTTGCTCCGGGCCTGTGATCCGTGCTATAATAACCTATGGGACACTTACCGCGGCTCGTTCACACCCTTCCGGGGGAAGGCGCTGTGGGCATGCGTAGCGCGCCACTGCCAGGCTCTTCCCTTCCTCACGCCGTTTTCTTCGACATGGACGGCCTCCTGGTCGACTCCGAGCCCGTGCATGCCGCGGCCTATGTTGTCGCCTTCGAGCGAGCCGGTTTGGCGCTGCACCCGGATGAGTATCGCACGCATGTCACCCTGGGCGGGGGCTCCATCCGTGATCTGTACGCCGCCAAGGGCGGCTCCGCGGCGGGCTGGCCCGAGCTTTTTGAGTGCAAGTGCGAGCTGTTCGCGAAACAGGTGCGCGAGGAGATGGAGCTGCTCCCAGGCGTCTCAGAACTGTTGCAGGCTCTGGCCGATCGGGGCATCCCTTGCCTTCTGGCGACAGGTTCCGGGCGTGCCAACGCCACGGTCATCCTGGAGCGCTTCGGGCTCCGCCCCTATTTCGCGGCCGTCTTGAGCGGCGAGGATGTCTCCCGAGCCAAGCCCGATCCCGAGATATTCTTGAAGGCCGCGTCCCTGATTGGCGCATCGCCCGCCGGGTGTGTCTCTCTCGAAGACTCCCCCAAAGGAGTGCGGGCCGCCACAGGCGCCGGCATCTCTTGTATCGCCGTCCCAACCTCCTGGACGCGCACCGGAGATTTTACCGGGGCGGCGCTTGTCGTCCATTCCCTCCAGCAGGTGACCCCACTCTTGCTGGAGGAGATCGTTCATAAACACCTTGCGAGGAGCTAGAAGATGACTGAGGAAAGGGAACCAATAGCTGATGGCGTGCCCGCCCATGTGCTCTTTGAGGAGGGGCTGGGCCTGAGCTATGATGACTACATCCTCATGCCGGGGTTCATTGATTTCCACGCCAGCCAAGTCTCGCTGGAGACGCGTGTCACCCGGCGCATCACGATCAAGCGCCCCATCGTCAGCGCCCCCATGGATACCGTCTCCGAAACGGAGATGGCCATCGGGCTCGCGCTGCAGGGTGGCATCGGCATCCTGCACTATAACAACACCCCCGAGGAGCAAGCCGCGATGGTCCGGCGCGTGAAGCGCTTTGAAAACGGCTTCATCTCGGACCCGGTGGTGCTCGGACCCAGGCACACCATCGCTGATGTGGACCATATCAAGCAGACGCACGGTTTCTCCGGCATCCCGATCACCGAGGACGGCACGCTCAACTCCCGCCTCCTCGGTATCGTCACGAACCGGGACATTGACTTCGAGAAGGATCGCACCCGGCCGCTCTCCGAGGTCATGACCACCGATCTTGTGACCGCCCCCGTGGGCGTCACCCTGAGCGAGGCAAACAAGATCCTGAAAGAGAGCAAGAAGGGCAAGCTGCCCGTTGTCGATAGCGAGCGTCGCCTGGTCGCCCTCGTCTCGCGAAACGATCTGATCAAGAACAAGGAGTTTCCCGAGGCCTCGAAGGACCCGCGCAAGCAGCTCCTGGTCGGCGCCGCGGTTTCTACACGCGAAGAGGATCGTCGCCGCATCGACCTGGTGGTCGAAGCCGGCGCGGACGTGCTGGTCATCGACGCGGCCCAGGGCTACTCCCGGTTTGAGCTCGACACGCTGCGCTACATCAAGGAGACAGCACCCCATGTGGATGTGGTGGCCGGCAACGTGGTCTCGATCACGCAAGCCGAGGCGATGATCCGCGCGGGCGCGGACGCGCTCCGGATCGGGATGGGGCCGGGCTCCATCTGCATCACGCAGAACATGATGGCGGTTGGCCGGGCACAGGGTTCCGCCGTGTACCGCTGCGCGCGCTACGCCCGCCAGTTTGATGTGCCCGTCATCGCCGATGGCGGCATCCGGGGCATCGGCCATATCCTCAAGGCGCTTGCCATTGGCGCGAGCACCGTCATGCTTGGCTCGCTGCTGGCCGGCACCGCAGAATCTCCCGGCGAGTACCTCTATGAGAATGGCATCCGCGTGAAGCAGTACCGCGGCATGGCCTCGCTGGAGGCGATGAACGCGGGCGGCGGCAAGCGCTATCTCGTCGAGAATGACGCCGTCCAGGTGCCCCAGGGCGTTGCTGGCACCGTGGTGGACAAGGGCTCGCTACAGGACTACGTGCCCTATCTCCATAAGGGGATCAGCCAGGGCTTCCAGGATATGGGCGTCCGCTCTATCCCCGAGCTCCATGAGGCGCTCTACTCCGGACGCCTCCGGTTCGAGCGGCGCACGCCTGCTGCCCAGGAGGAAGGCAGCGTCCACTCGCTGGTTTCCTACCGCGAGCCACGCTGGGGCATTCGATAACTCAAACGCGCGACTGAATGGGCGTAAACACCCTCCCTACGCCCGTTCAGTCGCCGGCTCCGAAAACCGCCGGTTCCCTCGTCTGGCACCGCACATCCTCACCAAGCGACGCGAAAGCCATAGCGGCCGGCACGTGGAGTGGGCACTTCCCCTTCCGGGCGGGCTGCCACTCTATGGTATGCCGTCCGATAGCCCAGGGAGTTGGAGATCGTATCGGCGCAGCCACACGCGCAAGGGATGGCGCTCGAGAGAGGCATACTCCACCATGATCTCCACCGCGCCCTCTATCGAATCGATCTGCTTTCCGGTCGGGCACGGCAGCCACGGCGCGTAGCCGAAGAGGCGGCAGATGAGGGGCCGAGCGGCATAGATGGCACACCGGTCCACGTCGCGGTCCAGGAAGGGGCAGAGCGCGACCACCGCCCCCTCTCCCCACTGCAGAACCCTATCCTGGCCAAGGACTCGCACCCGCTCCATGGGCGGCATCGCCATGGCCGCGCGTATCAGGCGGTCAAACTCGGGATAGCTCAGGTCAATGCCATCCACGCAGCGCGTGGCGCAGCGCGTGCAGCCGTCGCAGGCACGCATGTCGCATTCCCGCACCGCTGCTTCCAGACGGGCATACGTCTCTGCCTCCCCCGCTGGCCGGTCCCTAGCCCCATCCCAACATCTCTCTGGCATCGAATCACGCACTCCTGAAGACCCTTTTGGCGCTTCAGGAGGCAAATCCTGCCCCGCGCGCCCGGCTATTCTACCATATGCAACAGCGGAACGATTCCCGCCTGCATCGGCAGGGTGGTTACCTGTGACGTGTTGTGCCCGAGGTAGACGTTGATCTCGCTGCGGATCCCAAACTCGCCTGGGAGGTAGATCCCTGGTTCGACGGTGAACCCGGTGCCGGTGAGAAGCGTGCGCTCGTCGCGCGTCTCCAGGTTATCCAGGTTCGCGCCGTTCCCGTGGTTCTCCACCCCGATGCTGTGTCCGGTGCGGTGGGGGAAGAAGTCGGCATAGCCAGCATCGCGGATGACGCCGCGCGCTACGTCATCCACCTCATAGCCGCGCAGATCCCGGCCCTCGCGAATCGCATCCTCAATGTAGAGGACCGCGCGGTCGCGGGCCAGGCGCACGATGGAGAAGATCTCCTGGTGGCGCTCCGGCACGGTGGCGCCCGCGAAGGCAACCCAGGTGATGTCGGCGTAGATCGCCTCTGGCAGGTCACGCTTCGCCCATAGGTCCAGGAGCACGAAGTCGCCCGGACGGATGTCGCGGTGGGCGTGCGCGCTCGGCATATAGTGCGGGGCGGCGCTGTTCTCGTTCACCGCCACGATCGGTGGAGAGTCACTCCTTAGCTCCAGGAGGTCGAACTGATCCATCACGTAGCGCTGGACATCATACTCTGTGATGCGCCGGCCTTCCTGCAACGCCTGGCCCATGTAGGTGAACGCACTATCCTTGGCCTCCATGAGCAGGCGCGCGGCATCTCGATGCAGGCCCAAGCCCTGCTCCGACCAACGCGCCTCCGCGATCTGCACCAGCTCGGCAGAGGAGACGATCTCCACCCCGCATGCGCGCACCATCTCCAGCGTGCCCGCATCCACCCGCGACACGCTGGGGAGCACCCCGCAAGGGGAATACTCCATGGCTACTCGATGGCAATCCTTCAGGATGTCTCCGAGAAGGCGCCGCAACTCCTGCCACGAGACGTAGGTCTGAACGCGGCCCTCGAACTCCTTGAACTGCCCCACCTCGATTTGATGAACCAGGGCAACGGCCTCGCCAGACCGCGGGACCCACCAGAACCAGCGGCGCGAGAGCATCAGCCCGCGCCCGCCGAGCAGGCGCCGCGCGATAGGATTGCAGCCCTGATAGTCGTAGAGCAGCCAACCGTCCAAACCGGCGCGCTCAATATGGGGCTGAATGCTGTTCTCCTTCATGGCTCCTCCCCAGCACTCCATCAGAGCCATTGTACCCGGTTCACCGCCGGTTGAAAAGGGTGGCGGCAAGGCATCCTCACCAGGCACCCCTCCACGCGGGCGCTTGGCGCCCGCTTCATGGAGAAGAGCGCCACGCGGGCGCCCTCCTCCGCGATCCCAGGCAAGGGATTACGCCCATGGAGGGGCATCGAAGGGGACCACGGCTTGCCTGCGGTTGCTCTCGTAACACGCCAGCGCAAGCGCCAGCGCCCTGCGACCCTCCGAGCCCGGCAAGGGAGAGGATCCTCCCGCGCGCACCGCGGCGGCAAACTCGCGCAGCTCGTTGCTGAAGCCGTCCTCCTCGAACTCCACCACCTCCGGCTCTGGAGAGCGGTGGATCGTGATGCGCCGTGCGTTCACGGAGACGGTCACATCCTGGCAGTGGAGGATCGTCTCATTGCGCCCCTGCGTCGCAAGGCCGTCTGTCTGGAACTGGATGAGCGCGCCATCTTCCAGGCCGAGAGTGGCGGCACCGGTCTCGTCGGCCCAGTTACCACAGCGGTCGCGGATCGCCGCGTGTACCCACTGCGGGGAGCTCCCCGCGAGCCAAACGGCGCGGTCCAGGTTATGGATGCCCATCTGGAGGAACATGCCGCCGCCGCACGTATCGGCACGCTTCAGCCATGGGCGGGTGTACCAACCGGGCCGGGTGCGGTAGTTGCAGTACTCCGCGATGAGGCCCAGCGCTCCGAACTCGCCCGCCCGCAAGCGCTCGAACGCCGCGCGGTAGGATGAGCGGAAGCGACTGGTCATCCCCACCATCAGGAGGGTGCCCGTGCGCTCCGCGGTGGCGATCATGCGGTCGCAGTCGTCGAGCGTCGTCGCCATCGGCTTCTCAACGAGCACCGGCTTGCCCGCTTCCATGGCCTGGATCGCCGTCTGCGCGTGCAGGTAGTTCGGCACGAGCACGACGACGGCATCCACGCCGGGATCCGCCAGCAGCTCCTCGAGGCTGCCGTAGACGGATGCGCCCGTGCCGGCGGTGACAGAGCGCGCCCTTTCGAGATTGAGGTCGCAGACGGCGGCCAAGCGCCAGTCGTTCGCGCAGGGGCCCGTCAACGCACGAAGGTAGGTCTCGGCGATTACGCCACAGCCGACGATGCCGAGGCCGGGAAGCTGTGCCATCATTGGTGAACCCTTCTCGGTGAATGGTCGAGGGAGCGTCTAACCAGCCACTCCCCTGCCCTCTCTTCCCTGCCGGCGGGGCTTCTCCTGCCGGGCATGTCCGGATTCCAGGCAACAGGCAGGGGTCACGCACGCTGAGGATGGGGCGCGCCAAGGGGAAAGATGGAACGCCGGCGAAAACAGAGGTGTCACAAGCATAGGGGCGTGCGCGCCTTCGCCCGGTTCTTGGGGGGCAGGATGGCCGGCCGAGACCTGCTGTGTCGGTCGCGCGGTGGCCCCATCGAGCAGGCATCGCGCGCCCATGGGATCTGCCCCCATGCGCCCTATCGGGGAGCACCCCCACGCAGTGGAGATCGATCCGAATGCTTCAGTATGCGCTGAAAGAACTGATCCGGCGGCGTTCACGGAGTCTGCTACTCCTCTTTGGCCTGGTCGTGTGTACTGCTCTGCTCGCGGCCTCGCTCTCCATCTCGCAGGCGATGCGCAACGCGGCGCGCCAGCCGTTCCAATCGGCCAATGCCGATCTGGTGGTGCAGAAGGAGCTGGCCACCTGTCCCTTCGCGCTCGTGAAGCATGCCGGGAAGCTGGGCGGAATCCCCTGGTCGGCGGTCGAGGAGATCCGGAAACTCCCCGGGGTCGAAATCGCCACGGGCGTCCTGGAGCTTTGGGCAACGAGCGGCCCGGAGGAGACGGACCGCGCCGTAGTCACCGGTCTCGTCCCGGAGGACCAGCACCGCATCGGGCCCGTCAAGCGGGGAGAGGATTGCTGCAACCTAGCCGATCACGAGGTTGGCGGGCGCTATCTGAACGAAGAGGACGATCACGCCTGTCTCGTCGAGAAACCGTATGCCGAAAAGCACGGGTTGGGGCTGGGCGGGCAGGTCACCCTGGGGGGCGAGCCGTTCACCGTGGTCGGCACGCTAGAGGCAGCGCCAGGAGCGCGCATCTCCGCTGGCGAGGTCTACATTCCCCTGGCAAAGGCGCAGGACTTGCTGGGTGAGGAGACCGTCAACGCCATCATGATCCGCGCGAAGGACCAGGATGCCGCCAAGGCAATCGAGCGCGAGCTGCCTCGAATCATCCCCGTGGACACCGCCCAGGGCGAGAAGCTCGTGGTGACGAATGACGCGAATGTGATGAGCAGCGTCGCGGGGGTGGCCCTCCTTGCGCAGAGCGCGACCACCTGGATGGCGGCACTGGTGGTGGGCGTCGTCTTCCTGCTGGTGGTGAAGTCATCTCTCGCGTCGGTAGGTGAGCGGGTACGCGAGATCGGCACGATGAAGGCCGTTGGCTGGCGTGATGCCCACGTGGCCCGACTGCTCGCCCTGGAATCGGCGCTCGTTGGGATGATCGGGGGCGCCGTGGGCACGGCCACCGGCTGGGGCGCCGCGTGGCTCTACACATCCCACACCAGCGTTCAGTTGCCATCGCTGCTCAACAGCTACCCCGCGTGCGCGCAAACGCCTCCCCCGGTGGATATGCACTTCTCGCTGGCGGGTTCGGGCCCCCTGGTCATCGGCGCCTTCCTGGTGGCGCTCGCCATCGGCGTCATTTCTGGCTATCTGGCCGCCCGGCGGGCGAGCACGCTCCCACCGGCCGAGGCCCTCCGTCGCGTGTGAATACCTGATCATGGAGACCCACATTCAACTCAAGAGAGTGACGCGGCTCTTCCAGAAGCCTGGCGAGATGATTCGCGCGCTTGATGGCGTAGACCTGGAGATCCCCCGCGGAAGCTGGAGCGTCATCGTCGGCGTCTCTGGATCCGGCAAGAGCACCCTCCTCAGCCTGCTCGGCGGCCTGGACCGGGCCACAGAGGGCGAGGTGCTGGTAGACGGGCGCGACCTGAGCCTTCTCAGTCCGGACGAGCTGGCCGAGTACCGGCGCACCCAGGTTGGTTTCGTCTTCCAGTCCTTCAGCCTCATCCCCACCTTCACGGCGCTCGAGAATGTCCTCCTGCCCTTCATTCCTTACAGGGTTGACCGCCGCGAGGCAGAGCAAAAGGCGTGGGGAATGCTGGAGAAGGTAGGAATGGCCAGCCGCGCCAGCCACCTGCCGGGCGAGATGAGCGGAGGCGAGCAGCAGCGCGTTGCCCTTGCCCGCGCGTTGGTGAACGACCCGGTGCTCCTCCTGGCGGATGAGCCGACGGGGGAACTGGATACGGCGACGGGCGAGAAGGTGATGGGTCTCCTGCGCAACCTGCACGAGGAGCGAGGCGTCACGATTGTGATGACGAGCCATGACCCGCGCATCGCCGAACAGGCGCCACGGCTGATCCGTCTGGAAGATGGACGCGTCACCGCTTGCGTGACGCAGTGAGAGAAGGAGAAAGAGGAATGCTGCGGAGAGCGATACGCCATGGGATCCCTGGGATCGTGGGCCTGCTGCTCCTCGGAGCCATCGCCCCGGCCGACGCGGCGCCCAAGGTGCGCATCGTCGCCTACATCAACGTGACGAGCGGCTGCCAGGAGGAAACGGTCAACCGGCTGAAGGCCTTCCAGGCGAAGCATGGTAAGGATGTCCACCTGGAGATCATCGATTTTGGCAGCGAGGCGGGTTACACACGTTGGCGCGCCGACGGCTTCCACTGCCAGGAGATTCTGATCAACGGCAGCGATCAGTTCCGAATCGGCAGTGGTCCCGCGGCGCGTGTCGTCGCCTTTCGGATGCCCGAGGGCGTGCGCTGGACCTTCGCCGATCTGGATGCCGTGCTCGCGCAAGAGCTGAAGGCGCCCGGCAGCTCGGCGCTCACCGAAGAGAAAGCGCGGGAGCTGGCGCAGCGCGTGCCGATCTCCTCCAGGCAGGGAAAGTGGAAGAGCCAGGCGGTTGGTGAAGTCGTCGTCGGCGCTCAGGTTGTCTTCCGCTACCGCAGCGCGCTCAATGGGAAGTCTCCCCTGAAGCGTGCCCAGGAGTCCGCCATCGCGCTCAAGCGCCTGTATGCCGACGGGCTTTCCTCGGATGAGATTCGAGTCAGGCGAGGCAGTGTGGGTGGCGCACCCGTGGGGGTCATTCTTGCGCGCGGCGAGTCCATCGCCCAGGTATCGAAAGCAGAGGCGGATATCATCAAGCGGGCCCCCGCGGCGGCGGCACAGACCTGGGCGCTCAACCTGCGCGAGGCGCTACGCACCCTCGGGCGCTGACGAGCGGGCGCCTCGCGCTCACGCAGCGAAGATCTCTTCCTCGTTGAGCAGATGGGCCTGGATCTTCCGCAGCGCCGCTTTATGGATCTGGCACACGCGCGCTTCGGTTCGCTCGATGATGCGGCCGATCTCCTTGAGCGTCAGGTCCTCATAGTAGTAGAGGGTGATCACCAGGCGCTCATCCGGCCCCAGCCGGTCAATCGCGCGCGCGAGGGCCTCCTTGCGCGTCAGCGCGTCGACGCTGGCGGCCGGGTTCGGGCTGCCCGGATGGGGCACGATATCCAGGAGGGTCACGGCGTCGTCCTCGCCGGTCGCCATCGGATCATCCAACGAGAGCATGCCGCCTAGCTGGACCTCGGTCAACACCCCCTGCACGCGATCCGTGTCCATGTTCATCGCCTCCGCGATCTCCTCGGGCATCGCCTCGCGCCCTAGAGAGGCTGTCAGCTGGGCACGCACGCTCTC
Source organism: Armatimonadota bacterium (assembly GCA_012841485.1). Next base: position 2,306 of record DUUU01000324.1, on the reverse strand, counting down.
TACCCGATTGGCGGCCCGACGGGTGACGCGAGGAACCCAATCCATCTCGCGGATCCCATCGATCACCGCGCCCCGTATGCGCGTGCGCGCATACGCCTCGAACTGCTCATAGCGGTCGTAGTCGCACTTCTCGATGGCGTCGATCAAGCCGATGATGGCATGCGTGAGGAGGTCATCATGATCCATGTAGGACATGGGGCTGATGTTCATCCGGTCAACGATGTGCTTCACCAGCGGCGTGTAGGCGAGGATGAGCGCCTCACGGGCATCGGCGTCGCCGTGAAGCTTGAACCTTCGCCATAGCTCGCCGTAGTCTTTGCGCATCTCCCCCTCCAAAGCCTCGCGGCATCCCAAGAAGCTACCAGGCGGCCATCACCCAAGCGTTCCCAGGGTGATAGATCTCACTTCCGGCAATCCCTCGGATGCTACTCGCCTGTCTCCGCGCCCTCTTCGACGGGTTCCTCCGCGCCCTCTGTCTGCGGGCGGTCGAGATCAAACGCCGCGGCAAGCACTCGGTTGAGGCCCCACAGCGCCAGAAAAGCGAACGCCGCCTTACTACTCGCCACCAGCGGATCCTCGCCGTTCAGAAGTGGTGGCAGGCTGACCGCCAGCAACGCCACCACGCCCAGGAAGACGCCCAGCAGCCTCCACGCGTAGCTGATGGGGTCCTCGTGATTCCTCGCCGTGTCCTTCACAGCAGTCCCCTTTTCCTCAGTTCGATCTGCCGGTTGTAGATGTGGCGGCAGATGCGATTCCGATCGCGCTCGCTCACCTGCACGAACTCAACCCCAAGCTCCGCAATAGGAGTCGTCTCCGTGCCCGCTTCGCGCACGCGCACCACCATGCCGGCCGCCCGCACCGGCCCGCCGCCATCAGGAAGCTCGATCTCCGCGACCAGCCGCCGTCCCATGAGCTCCGGGAAGGGATCCGGGTGGAACCACTGCGCCTGCAACCCGCCCCCTCCCAGATCGCGCGTCTGGGCTTCGCAGCGCAGCTCCGGATGGCCGTCGGCCTCCGGGAAGATGAGGAGCACGGGGATGCGAATCGGCACGCGCACATACTCCCTCCGCTGCTGGCGCTCGTAGGTATGCGGCCAGGCAAGGGCTATCACAGGCACCTTCTCCTGGCGCCGACCGCGCACATAGGCTTCAAACCGAATCTGGCCCACCTCGTTATCAGATCGGACCTCCACCCTGTCGCCGGCGTGGAAGGGCACCACTCCTCGATCATCATAGGGAGCGGCCACGGTAAACTCATCTGGGTCGGTGGCCTCCACGCGCGTGGTGTAGACCTGGCCGCCAAAAGTGAGAGCGACCCGGCGGTTGGGCGCAATGGCCCGGCTCAGTGTCTCATCGCGAACCATCAATCCTCCTCCGGGCAGATCGCAGCCGCCAACTCATCGACGGTCGCCGGGGCGATCTTCTCCGGCACATCCTGCCCATAACTGACGTAGGAGACCGGCCAGCCAGAACGGATGGCCGTCTCCACCATCGCGCCATGGAACACCGCCTCGTCCAGCTTCGTGAAGAGGAGGTGCGTCGGCTTCAGGCGCGAGAAACGCTCCAAGGCGTTCAACATGGTATGGCGGTCGGTGGGTGCCGCCAGGACCAGATGGACCTGGTCGGGCGCCATCGCCGAGAGGAGCATCCGCAGCTGCCCGAGCTGCATCTCATCGTTCGGGCCATGCCCGATCGTATCGATAAAGATCAGCTCCTTGTTGGCATGCCGGTCGAGCGCGGGCCGCACATCCTCCGGGCTCACCACCACCTCGAGCGGCACATCGAGCATCTGGGCATAGGTGCGGATCTGATCGACCGCCGCCACGCGATAGGTATCCAGCGTCACCAGTGCGACCGCGCGACGATCCAAGATCGCGTGCCGCGCCGCCAGCTTGGCAACAGTGGTCGTCTTCCCCACGCCGGTCGGCCCAACGAGCGCCACGACCAACGGCCCATCGCCAGAGGCGCCGGGTAGGGCGGAATCTCGCCACTCGTTCGCTTCCTCGGGTGCCATTCCCGCTGCCACCAGCAGATCCGCGCCTCCCATGACCTCGATCCGCTCCGCGATGGCCGCGCGCACCCCCTCCCAGGTGGCCTCACCGGAATCGTCTCGCGCGGCGCCAACCAGGTCCCGGGCCAGCTTCTCGGAGAGGCCGCGCTCCAACAGCTGTGTCACGAGGAGTTCGGCCGCGTCATCCTTGGGAGCCGTCCAGGTCATCAAGCGACCAAGGGCTTCGCGGATCTCGCGGATCTCGCGCTGCAGATCGGCGACCTCCGGCGTGGAGCGCCGGCGAGCATCGGCGTTTG
>DUUU01000323.1 GCA_012841485.1 Armatimonadota bacterium | reverse complement strand
CCGCCGCGATGCACCAGTGGGAGAGACTGATGCAGCGAGCGGATCACATCGGTGCGCGTGATGATGCCCACGATCCGCCCCTCATGCAGCACGGGCACGCGCCCGACGCGCTCCTCAATCATCAGGCGCTCGATGTCGCGCAGCGAGGTCTCCGGCGAGACGGGATGCACGTCGCGCGACATGAAGGCGAGCACCGGGGCATGGCCCAGGCGGTGGCGGATCGCCTTATCAATGTCGCGGCGATCGATGACGCCCACCGGCTCGCCATTCTCCACCACCAACATTCCACCGATGCCATACCGCACGAGCGCCCGGTTGACCTCGCTCACGGGCGTATCCGGCGCGACGCTCCGCACCGGCCACGACATGAGATCCCGCGCCCTTGCCCGGGGCCGGACCACCTGCCGGAGGCTCTCCAGAAGCGCGGCCTCGACCGTAGCAAGATCGCCCCCCTTGATGTTGGCGGAAGCGGCACGCTCGTGCCCACCGCCGCCCAACGGCTCGAGCGCGCGCGCCACATCGATCCCCCAGGAGCGAGCGCGCGCCACCACCAGCAGGTTCTCCTGCATGCGCACGAGGACGAAGAGGGCATCGGCGCCCTCGGTGTCTGCGAGGCGGTGCGCCAGCAGCGCCACTTCATCCACATAGTCGGGGGTTTCGGCGGAGGTGATCGCCACGCGCGCACCGTGAATGTCGTGATAGCGGACATGCGCCAGGAGGTCGTTCATCAACGCGCGCTGATCCGGCGTCAGGCCGCGAATGAGGAAGCCAGAGACGACATCCAGGTTGGCGCCCTGCCGGAGGAGCCAGGCGACAGCGTCCGCATCCGCCGGAGTGGTGCTGGCAAAGGTGAGCCCCCCCGTATCCTCGTAGATGCCCAGGAGGAAGAGCGTCGCCTCAAAAGGGGTGACCGGCAGGTCGCGCGCGCGAATCTCCTCGACCAGGATCGTGGTGGTCGCCCCATACCGCTTGATCACGGCGCGCTCCGGGTTGAGATCGCCGCTGTCCTGGTGATGGTCGTAGACGATCACGCGCACATCGGGACGGAGGGCGACCCTGCCCAGATCACCCAACCGCGAGGAGGATTGAGTCTCGACCACCACGAGCGTGGTCACCGCATCCGCGTCCACTTCCTTCAGGCTGCGCAGGTCGAGCAGTTCCTGGTGCAGGCTGAGGAACTCCGCGGCGTTGCGGTCGGCACCGCCAGAGAGCACGGGAAGGGCATGAGGATAGAGGCGGCTGGCCGCGATCACCGACGCGAGGGCGTCGAAGTCAGCGCCCACATGCGTGGAGATCACGTCCATTGAGCCGGCAACCCCTACTTCGGGCGCGCCAAGCGTGCGGGCATCACATCATGCCGCACCAGATCCTCCAGCGTTTGGCGCTCTACGATTACATCGGCCTGGCCGTTATGCACCAGCACCACCATCGGATGCGTGAAGCGGTTATAGTTGCTCGCCATCGCGTAGTTATAGGCGCCCGTCGACTGAACCGCGAGAAGATCACCCGGCGCCGGCTGCGCCACCCGCACGTCCTGGAAGAGCGTGTCTGTCTCGCAATGCTTGCCGGCAACAGTGACGGTGAGATCCGCCGGCTGATCCGCCTTGTTGGCGAGGATCACCTCGTAGCGCGCATCGTAGAGCGCGGGGCGCGGGTTGTCGGACAGACCGCCGTCCACCACCACATAGGTGCGCACGCCAGGGATCTCCTTCACCGGGCCCACGGTGTAGAGCGTCGTCCCGGCCTCGCCGGCGATAGAGCGCCCTGGCTCCTGGAGCAGGCGCGGTCGCGGCAGCTTGTGTGCCTTCAGGCAGCGCTCCAGCGTGCCCACCACCAGGCTCGCGTAACTCGCAATCGAGGGGGGTTCGTGGCTGGAGAGATAGCGAATCCCCAGGCCACCGCCGATATCCAGCTCCTCGGCGACGTAGCCAATGTCCTTGCGGAACTGGGCCAGAAGCTCGACGCCAATCTCAATCGCCTGCTCGTGCGCCTCCAGGTCCAGAAGCTGCGAGCCGACGTGGAAGTGGATGCCGCGCACGTTCAGGTTCGGGTGGGCAATCGCGCGCTCGATGACGCGGGTCGCCTGGCCGTTTGGGACCTCCAGGCCGAACTTGGTATCCACCTGGCCTGTGCGGATGCGGGCGTGGGTGTGCGGGTCGATGCCGGGAGTGACACGGAAGAGCACATCCACCTGCCGGTCGCGCTCCTTTGCGAGCGCGATGAGCATCTCCAGCTCCAGCTCATTGTCGACGATGATGCGGTGAACGCGCGCATCGAGGGCCATCTCCAACTCCGCGCGCGACTTGTTGTTGCCGTGCATGAAGATGCGCTCCGGCGGGAAGCCGGCCAGGAGGGCGGTATGCAGCTCCCCCGCCGAGGCCACATCGAGGCACATCTCCTCTTCCGCGAGAAGCGCGCACATCGCCGTGCAGAGAAACGCTTTCCCGGCGTAGATGATGTCGTTTTCTGGATACCGATCAGCAAAAGCGCGCTTGTAGGCGCGGCAGTTCGCGCGCAGCAGCGCCTCATCCATCACATAGAGCGGAGTGCCAAACTCACGTGCCAGCGCCACGGTGTCGCAGCCACCGATCTCGAGGTGACCTTGTGCGTTGATGCGTTGTGTGCCCAGTAACACCCTTATCCGACTCCTTCTCGTCGTAGCTACCGCCCTCATCCAGCCGCTCCGTGCCCGAACCATAGAGAGAAGGCTGGGATCCATGATGGATGGGAGAGCACGATCATATGATGGACCAGATGACAAGCAAAGCGGCTCGCCGCATTCAAGAGTGGATCAAACCCACGCGCCTCGCGCAGGGCCGACGCGGCGTACCGCGGCACGGAACGCCCGTAGTCTAACATAAGCCAAGGGGCAGAGTCAAGGCAGGGGTGCCGCACGCGTCGGCGCCGGGGGTGGAGGGGGCACCCCGGACATCGCGCGGAGCCGGGAGCCCCGCGCGATGTCCGGATCGCTTCGCGTTGACGCTCCCCCGCTAATCTGCTATACTGAGCGTGGTGGCGCATACCATGCGCCGTGGACAGGTATTGACGCAAAGATGCCCAACTTGGACGCTATCCGGGCTTCCACGCCTGGACGTATCTGCCTCTTCGGGGAGCACCAGGATTTTCTCGGTCTCCCCGTGATCGCAGCCGCAATCGATCGACGCTTCACCATCACCGGCACGGCGATAGACGAGCCCATCTTCCGCCTCCGCATGCCGGACCTGGGTACGGAGGTCGCGATCCCGGTCTCCCAGGAAGAGTTAACCTATACCTGCGACCGAGACTACCTCCGCTCGGCGCTCAATGTGCTCATGCGGGAGGGTTATCGGATCACCCGTGGCTACGACTGCACTTTCCGTAGCACTATCCCGATCAACGCTGGCACTTCCAGTTCATCGGCGATGATCCTCACGTGGCTGCGGTTCATCCTCGCCTCACTAGGCGTGCGCGAGTTCGACGGCGAGCGCCTGGCACGGTTCGCCAACTTGGCCGAGGTGCTGGAGTTCGGCGAGCCCGGCGGTATCATGGACCACTTTACCTGCAGCCTGGGCGGCACGCTCTACATTGACTGCCGTGAGCCTGCGCGGTGGGAACGCCTGCCGGCGTTGCCAGATGGCTTCGTGCTGGCCGACTCGCGAACGCGCAAAGAGACCTCCGCCGTCCTTGCCCAATCCAAACGCGACGTGCTCACTGGTATCGACACGCTGAAGCGAAAGGTGCCGCAGTTTGACCTTCACCACACTCCGCTGGAGGAAGCCGAGGAGTACCTGAAGATCCTCCCAGAGCACCAGCGGCGGAAGGTGCGCGCCAATCTGGTGGATCGCGACATCCTGCGCGAGGGCTACGCGATGATCAAGAGCGGCTCGATAGATCCCGACCGCTTTGGCGCGCTGCTCACCGAGCACCAGCGGCAGCTTAGCGAGGGTCTGGGGGTCTCGACGCCCAAGCTGGACCGAATGGTCGAAGCCGCCATTGCCGCGGGTGCCAAGGGCGGCAAGCTGAACGGCTCAGGCGGCGGTGGCGCCATGTTCGCCTACGCCCCCGGATGCCAGGAGGCCGTGGCCGCCGCGCTGGAGGAAGCAGGCGGCGAGGCATACATCGTCCGCGTGGATGAAGGCACTCGTCTGGAGGAGATCTCGTGAAAGGTGTGATCCTGGCCGCCGGAATCGGCAAGCGGATGCGCCCCGTCACCGACGTTGTTCCCAAGCCGATGGTCCCCATCGTGAACCGACCGGTCCTGGAGCATGTGACGCGCGGCCTGGTGGCCGCGGGAGTCGAAGAGCTGCTCATCGTCGTGAATTACCGGGAAGAGCAGATTCGCGAGTACTTCGGCGATGGCTCGCGTTTTGGCGCGCGCATCACCTACCTGCGCCAGGAGAACCCGGCCGGTGGCACCGGCGCCGCCGCGCTGCTGGGCGAGGAGTTTGTCGGCGACCAACCCTTCGTGCTCACCTTTGGTGACCTGATGCTGACGCCCTCCAACTACGCCGATCTGGTCCAGGGCTTTCGCGAGAACCCGGGTGCCGGACGGATCACTGTGAATTGGATTGAGGACCCCTCGGCGGGGGCAGCCGTCACCATCGGCGAGAAGGAGCGCATGGTCAAGATCGTGGAGAAGCCGCCGAAGGGCACCGCCGAGAGCAACTGGAACAACTCCGGCATTTTTGTCTGGACCCCGGCGATCTTCGACGCGATCCGGCGCGTCCCCCTCTCGCCCCGCGGCGAGCTGGAGCTGACGGCGGCAATCCAACTTCTCGCCGACGAAACAGGGAAGGTGACCGTCTATCAACTGCACGATCTCTGGTCGGACGTGGGCAACCCGGCGAAGGTCCTGGAGCTGAACCGGACGATCCTGAGCGACGCCTCGCTCGGAGTGCCGGTGGAGCGCGGCGCCTACCCCGGCGCGGTCATCGACGCCGACTGCGCCGTGGCCCCGGACGCGGAGCTTGGCCGGTGCGAGATCCGTGACTTCACCTGCGTCGCGGCGGGGG
>DUUU01000322.1 GCA_012841485.1 Armatimonadota bacterium | reverse complement strand
GCAGCGTGATCGAGTGGCCCGAGGCGCTACGCGGTCGGTCCGGCGCCACGAGGGTGACCTGGGCGATTGGCTGCAGCGCGCGCGCCAGCGCCTGGATCCCCTCTGCATCGATCCCATCGTCGTTCGTCAGCAAAATCCGCATCGCGTTCTTACAGCTCCGCGAGATCGGCGCTCTGGACCTCCGGCATCCTGGCGATCTCCTCGCGCAGGGCCGCCGGCATCGGCTCGTCGATCTTGAGAGCCATGAGTGCCTTGCCGCGGATCTCCTCTCGCCCCACGCTCATTCCGGCGATATTGATGTTATGCTGCCCCAGCAGGGTGCCCACCTGTCCGATCACCCCCGGACGGTCGTGGTGGAGCATGAAGAGAAGGCATCCCTCCGGCTCAATATCAATCCGGTAGCCATGCAGGCTGACGATGCGAATATCCTGCTTCCCGAAGAGCGTGCCGGATACAACCACCTTCTTCGCTTGCGTCCACACCCCGACCGTCAGCAGGCTCGTGTAGTCTTCCGAAGCGCCCGAGCGGATCTCGGTCACCCGGATGCCACGACGCTCCGCGATTGCCGGTGCGCTCACATAGTTTACCCCGGAAACGACCGGATCAAGCAAGCCTTTCAACAGTGCCCGGGTTAGGGGGGCCGTCTCGAGGTCTGCGAGGTCGCCGGAGTAAGTCACTTCCACCTGCCCAATGGGGCCCTCGGCCAGTTGGCTCTGCAGGCGGCCGAGCTTTTCGGCCAGGCGCAGGAACGGCTCCAGGTGCCCGAGCGCCTCGGGGCTGATGGCGGGGGTGTTCACGGCGCTGCGCGCCGGACGCCCGTTGAGGATCTCCAGCACCTGCTCGGAGACGTCGATGGCGACGTTCACCTGGGCCTCGCGCGTGGAGGCACCCAGGTGGGGCGTGGTGATGATCCGGTCGTGGCCGCGAAGAGGGCTATCGGCCGGCAGCGGCTCCTTTTCGAAGACATCCAGCGCGGCCATCGCCACTTTCCCAGCCTCGATGGCCCGGAGGAGGGCAGCCTCGTCGATGACGCCGCCGCGCGCGCAGTTGACCAGGCGCACGCCGGTCTTCATGCGCGCGAACGCCTCTTCGCCGATCAGGTGCCGGGTGTCGCGCGTGAGCGGCACATGCACGGTGATGAAATCGGCCGTTTCGAGGAGCTCCGGCAGCTCCACCAGCTCCACTCCCAGCGATTGCGCGTGCTCCTGGGTGACAAAGGGATCGCTGACGATGACGCGCATCTCCAGGGCGTGCGCGCGCCGGGCCACCTGTTGTCCGATCTTGCCCAGGCCGATGACGCCCAGAACCTTCTTGTAGAGCTCGACGCCGACGAACTTGCCGCGCTCCCAGCGCCCGGCCTGCACCGACGCGTGCGCCTGGGGCGTGCTGCGCGCTACTGCGAAGAGGAGCGCCAGCGCCTGCTCCGCGGCGGCGACGGTGTTCCCCTCGGGCGAGTTGACCACGACGATCCCGCGATGGGTGGCGGCGGGCACGTCGATGTTATCCACGCCCACGCCGGCGCGCGCGATCACTTTGAGGCGCTCGGCGGCCTGGATCACCTCCGCCGTGACCTTCGTCTCGCTGCGCACCACCAGGCCATCGTACTCCTTGATGCGGGCGATCAGCTCTTCCCTGGTGAGGCCGGTGATGACGTCGACATCGGCGCCGCCGCGGAGGATCTCTACGCCTTCGGCGGCCACCGGATCGGATACTAATACTCGCATGGTTACTCCTGAGTTGATCCGCGGGATTCGCCGGCGCGCTCCAGAGGAGACCGTCGAGTGCCCTGGCGGCGCGAGGGCCGTCTGGTTTTACTCCGGCGAATGGCGCGGGTTAGGCGGACAGCGCCTCCTGGGTCGCGGCGATGCCGGCGCCGGGCGTGATCTGGACTCCGAGGTCAACGAGGCCGCGTTCGAGGGCGCTCATCACGGCGATGATGTCGTTCTCGCCCACGTAGCCGAGGTGGCCAATGCGGAAGATGCGGTCGGCCAGCTTGCCCTGGCCACCGGCGAGCACCACGCCGTAACGCTCGCGGACCACCTGGCGCAGCTGCTTCGGATCGATGCCCTCGGGCGCATAGATGGAAGTGACCGCCGGGCTTGCGTAGCGCGGATCTGCCAGCAGGCGCAGGCCCAGGGCTTGCGCGCCGGCGCGCACGGCGGCGCCGAGCCTGGCGTGGCGGGCGAAGCACTCCGGCAGGCCCTCCTCGCGGATCATCCTCAGCGTGATCTGCAGCCCGTAGAGAAGTGAGACGGCTGGCGTGTAGGGCGTCTGGCCCTTCTCCATGTACTTCCTCATCGCGGTGAAGTCAAAGTAGTAGCGGGGCATGCGAGCATTCCGATGGGCCGCCCAGGCTCGCTCGCTCACCGAGACGAACGTCATGCCGGGCGGGATCATGAACGCCTTCTGCGAGCCGGCGACCACCACGTCCAGGCCCCACGCATCTGTCTGAAGGTCCGCCGCGAGCAGGCCACTGATGGAGTCGACCAGGACGAGGGCGCCATGGCCACGGATCACCTCCGCGAGCGCGCGGATGTCGTTGGTGACGCCGGTGGAGGTCTCGTTGTGCGTCAGGAGCACGGCTTTGATGGTATGGTCGCGGTCCTCTGCCAGGCGGGCGCGAAGTACCTCTGGATCGAGGGCGTTGCCCCACTCCGTGGGGATGCGATCCACGACGGCGCCATGTGCTTCGGCAATGTCGGCAAAGCGGTCACCAAAGGCACCGATGCTGCCCGAAAGGATGCGGTCGCCCGGCGAGAGGAGGTTGACGATTGCGGCTTCGAGGCCGCCGGTTCCAGAAGCGGGGAAGATGAGCACGTCACCGCGCGTCTGAAAGGCATACTGGAGGCCTTCCACGATTTCACGCTGCATCGCGGTGTACTCCGAGCCCCGGTGGTTGATCATAGGACGGGCCATGGCCAAGCGCGCCTCAGGAGGAACGGGTGTTGGCCCGGGGATGGCGAGAATCTGCTTGTTGCGCACCTTCAGGTCTCCTCAAGGTATCAAGGCAATAGTGTATGGAAGGGCTGTCCCTCCCAAGTCAGATCATACACGATGGGTAGGGTGATGTCAACCGAAGTGGCGCACTCCCTGAGATTCCGAGATAGGGAATCTGAAGCCACGGAGGCAGCGCGCACCCCGTCGCGCGGAGCTTCTAGCTCCGCGCGTGCGGGCGGCCTTCTCCTTATGTCGGAATCCCAGGCGCACTCCACGAGGCCATTTCCTCCAGCGCGCCCCAGGCCAGCCTGCGCCAGGGTTACCTGCCGATGCGGACTTTCACCGCTTGCTCTCGCGCCCGAGGGCGTGCCGGGGCGGCATGCCCGGGGCGCACGTAAATCGGGTTGCTGTAGATCCAGGGGCGGGGGCTGAGGCAGAAGGCTCCCAGGCGACCGCAGGGGCGGAGCACCTCGACGCGGTAGATGCCCGCCTGGTGGACCGTGAGATCGAGGTGATCCCCCCGGACCGTGGCGATGGGCCGGCCGTTGCGGAAGAGGCGGTAGATCGCCTCCTCCCCGCGATGGTAGGCGCAGAGGCGGACCCCATCTCCCAGAGAGATCTCCTCGCCCATGGTCGCCTCGTGCCCCTCGGAGAAAGCATGGAAGCGGAAGCCGGTGGCGTCGCCATGCACGTGGTAGGAGAAGAAGCAGCGGCCGGAGGCGATCGCCTCATAGAGCAGGGCAGAGTCGCGGTGGAAATCGCCGGTGGCGCTCTCCCGGCAGAGCACATGGGTGCGCAACAGGTTGAAGTTATCCGTGTAGGAGGG